>NZ_BTPT01000031.1:0-127399 GCF_054408565.1 Vallitalea sediminicola | reverse complement strand
ATTACTTTCCGAGAGTGCTCTATCTTTCTTATATTATCTTTGTAAAAAATGTTCATAAGTTACTTTTTCCATTGGTTTTATACCAAGCCATGCAGCTACTTCCATCATTTCCTCACCTAAGTCGTTAAATGCTAATGCGTAATGATGAGGTTGATGTTTTACCATAATAGTCTCAACTAAATCTCTAATTTTAATAGGTTTGGTATTAAGTTTCAGATTGGACATCCATCCTCTTGAACCATCAAAACTTGGTTTCTCTGGTTGATTAAATTCACCTGTGAGCAAAAACATCTCATCACCATCTTTGGTAAATCTTGCAGCTGTTCCTTTTTGTATAGCAAAAACCATATCTGCAACAGGAGCATTTTCTTTGAGCCCTTCTCCAGACCAAGGTCCCGGATTACAGTGAGAGGCTAATTTAACTTCTCCATTATAAGCTACATTATTACATCCTAATCCACAGTGCCAGAATAATACACTTTCATCCTGCTCATCAAAATCAGATAAATCCATTAGCAATGAAGGTTTATCGTTCATATATCTCATCATCATCATAGTGATTAATCCATATACATCACCTTCACATGATGTAGTAAAATACAGTTGATTAAGCCTTCCAATTGCTGCACATGAAACCATATCTAGTTCAATTCTAAATTTGGGCCAACAGCTAAGAGCAATACCATCATATCCATTTTCTTCTTTGAAATCTACAATAGCTTTTATTAAACGTGCATTTTTATTTATTTTTTCTTTTGCTAAAGTATTACAGCTACAACTGTCTTGTAATATTTCTTCCATTATGTCTTTTACATCTTCATCTTCATATGATAACATTCTATGTTTTATCTCAGAAAATTCATGATTTCTATATAGTTTTACTCCAAATCTTTTTTGAAGTTTTCTTTCATCAAAATATTGGTTGTCAAATCCATTAGCAATACCACCAATTAAAGCTATTTTTGCTTCTTTTACATTTTTTATAGCAGTTAAAGCTTTTATGGTTAATATAAATCTTTCTTTAAATAGTTCATCATTCGTGTACCCGTAAAACCATTTGAATGGTAAATTATATTCTTTAAGATACTGCCCTATAATACTTGCATTCATGTTCATTGCACAGAAAGAGTTGATTGGTAAGGGACCAGCTATAGTTGGTTCTTTAACTGCCCATAAACCAATAGGTATATTCAATTTTGCTAAGATTGGAATAATTGTTCCTGAATTAAAAGCACTACTTTGAATCATAACAAAATCAATTTTTTCTTTGTCTAAAAATGTATATGCTCTTTCAGCTTCTTCGTCAGTATATATACCATCTTCTACACATACAATCTCGAACTTCATTTCTTCACTGAGTTTCTTCATTTCTTGTTTTGAACGATTATAAATTCCTATTTTGTCCCCTGTGAAATTCTTGTGCATTAACCCTACAAGACCAACCTTTAATCTTTTCATATCATACCTTCCTTCTTCATTCATAATTTCAGTCTGAAATTATTTCACCAATAATAAAAAGTGAATAATCACTTATTATTATCATATAATATTCTATACTCATTAAATTTCAGACTGAAATTAACCTATTTTTATTTTATATCCTTATTGAAGTTTTGTCAAGATAATGTATCGCATATATATACTTCAAATAATTTATTCATTTCTGTAATCAAGTATATTAACTTCCATAAAATTTTAGATATTTTCCCAAATTTGATTTTATATATTTACCATTATGATTACCAGCGAATATATAGTTTTGGGAATTAATACCTTTTCCTATCAATATCTTATGTAATATTGAACATCCTTCATAAAATCTACCCTCATCTTTGTCTCCAGCATCAAGATAGACCTGAACATCATAAGAAATATTGCTTTTTCTCGCAATATGTATTGGGTTATATCTATCCCATACATCCATATCTTTATAATATAGTTTGTCTTCATCTTCAAGTTCTAATTCTAAAGCAGGCATATGACCTCCAACTTTCGAAAACATATGCTGATGTCGAAATGTATTGTGAAGTGCTATATACCCTCCAGCTGATAGTCCTCCTATATATCTTCCTTTTCTATCTTTTATAGTATTGAAAGTTTTATCAATTAAAGGTACTATCTCTTTCATAAAGTAATCTTCATACATTCCTAAATTAATAATTCTATTATTATTTCCATGTTCAGGCATCTCTTTGTAAATTAAGGATGAATTCAACCCCCTACTATTTTCAATTCTTGGACATACAATTATCATAGGCTTAATCTCTTTATCTTTTATCATTTGATCAGCTTTTGTATTTATCTTCAATTCAAACATTATATCCTCATTTCCACTTCTTCCGTGTAAAAAATATAATACAGGCAGGGGAATTAAACTGTTATAGCAATTGGGTAAATACACCAATATCGCCATTTCTTTACCAAGTTTCTCGCTATAAAAATTTACTTTTTCTACTTTTGATTTATTCATTTATGCACACCTCATTCTGATATTTTAAACTTAGATATATTTACAAGACAACTTACTTGTATTATAATAATCATGTTTACAAGATAACACAAGAATTGTATTGCTAAGATTTAGCACAATTTTGACATGAGGATATTGATATGAAAAATTCACAAACTTATTATTATAGAAAAATGTCTGACCCTAATTTGGGTATAGATATATTACTCGCAGAAACCTTTAACAGAGGAAGAAAATTCAATACACATTGGCATGAAAATATGCAACTGTATTTCTTTACTGAAGGTGAAGCTATAGTTGAATGTAGTACTAACCAGTACAATGTGACAACTGATAGCATTATAGTCATTAATAATAATGAACTACATTCCCTTGAAAGTTTAAGTGATAATCTCAAGTTTTATATCATCAGTATTGATTCATCATTCCTTTTTAGTAATCAAGTTGACTTATGTCAAACAAAATTCCTTTCACCACTGTCACAAAATCAAATATCTTTTCAAAATTCAATTGATAATGACAGACAGATATTGGAATGTATTAATAAAATAATACAAGAGTATCTTTCAAGAGAGATGGGATATGAACTTGCTGTAAAATCTGCTATCTACCAATTAATTGTCTTACTATTAAGGAATTATATTAGTAAGTTTCTTACTAAAAAAGAACTAGTTTCTAAAGTAAATAATTTAAAACGTTTTAATATAATCTTTAAATATATAGATAATAATTACCATATAAAGATATCCACTCAAGAGCTAGCAAATATTTTAAATACCAGTACCTATCATTTTTGTAGAATGTTCAAGGAAACAACAGGTAAGACTCCAACAGATTATATCAATGGAATAAGAGTGGACAAATCTGTTGATTATTTGAATAAAGGTCAATTGAACATAACTGAAATAGCATTAAAATGTGGATTTGATAGTATAAATTATTTCAGTCGTTTATTCAAAAAGCATTATAATGTTTCACCAACAAAATTTCAAAAAATGAATTCAAAATATTTATAAACCCGCTATATGGTAATTTTATTACTAGTGATATTAACCTTTGATTCTTAAGTTTTATACATTCTTAAAATATGCTTTATATACTAATGCCCCAGCTCCAATTTCATATACATAATCCATTTGTTCTCTTTTTTTGAACTTTATATCTCCAATTAGATTAGTAAATACTTCTTGCTTAGTTTTATCTATCACTTGGTCAAACATAAAATCGTTATCAAATAGTTCCCCAGATAAAATTATTATTTCTGGATTAAGAATTCCCATAAGATTAGACAAACCAATACTGAGTATATTTATAGCCTGATCCAATACTTCCTTACAATATTTATCTTCACTATAAAACTTACATATTAAACTATAATTTAGTTTACAGCTATTTTCTTTTATGAAATCTTTTACAGGGGATTTATCAACTCCTGTTAACCTTTCAATTAAAATCTTTTCTATCCCTTCAGTTGAACAATATGTTTCTACACAGCCATATCTACCACAATTACATTTTCTACCATTTACAGCTACAGTCATATGTCCAAATTCACCAGTAATATTATTCTTCCCTCTTAAGATGTTACCATCAACGATAATTCCGCTTCCTATCCCTTCACCACAGACAATATAAGCTATGTCTTTATATCCTCTACCATATCCATACCAATATTCACCTAAAGCCCTTGTATTGGGATTATTATCAACAAAAGTTGGAATATTAAGTTTTTCTTCTAAAAAAGCCTTTAGAGAGATATTCCTAATATTTAGATGTGGGTTAAAATTATGTAGTATTCCTTTATCATAATCAACCACTCCTGAAGAACCAATTCCAACTCCTATTACATGATTTATTGATATTTTAGATTCATCAATTAAGCTATGAATCATACCAAGCACAGCTTCTAAAAACTCGTTCTCTGATTCTACATTCTTAATAGATATTTTTTTACTGATTAATATATTTTTATCTAAGTCTATTATTGATGCTCTAATATTATTTCTATATATATTCATACCCATACAGCATAATGCAGATTTTCTTAGCTTAAGATAAATAGGTTTGCGCCCCGCATGAGTTTCAACCATGCCGCTTTCTTCAACTATTTTTTCCTCTACTAACTGCTTAACAATTCTTGTTATAGTTGGTCTTGAAATCTTAGTACCATTAAATATATCTATACGAGTAACAGGTGCATTCTGTCTAATATAATCAATAATCTGTATTCTGTTTTTTTGTCTAAGAGCTGATGTACCTTTTATATTCTTATTAATCATTGTATCATTCCTTTACCATTAAGTAAGCATATCACTATTATTTCACTCTGAAATTAATTTTACATATAACTATTTGTTTTGTCAAATAGTTATTTTAGTCTTGACATTTGCTAATTTATTATCTATTTTATTGCCTAGTTTTTTTTAATCATTGATATCGTACTACTTATTTTACTTTTTCATTCTATTGTTTATAGTGAGATTCCTCATTGTCATGACTCTTCACCATTTCTTAATCTAGTAATATTTGATTGGATAAGCTCTGTCTTTGGAAGTATATATCCATGACCTGTTATGATGTGAGTAGCATTTGAATTATTAATATAATTAATTGCTTTTTCTAAATATTCCTCTTTTGACAATGGAGCATCTGGAGGTATTACTGGAGGTTTAAAAACATCTACTTCTTCACCTAATAACGTATCTCCAACAACCAAAATATCTTCATAGAATACTGCTAAGCTGTCATATGTATGTCCTGGTAAATGCTCAATCATTATGTTTTTACCCTCAGATAACTCAAAGCAATATCTGTCTTCAAATTCTATATCTGACAACTTGGGTTTTACTCCTTTTTCTATAATACCTCTATTCGTTAATCTCTCCAAATCTTTAGAAATAAAATTTCTTAAATAGTCATTGGTATACTTGGTTGATATTATACAAGTATTGGGTATAAAATATGAACCTAGAGTATGGTCTATATGCCAATGAGTATATATTATCTTGCTTACCGACTTATTAAACGCAGATGATATATTTTCTAATAATTCTTCCATCAACTCTCTAGTCTTAAACGTATCAATTAATATTAATTCTTCATCATCAATTATTGATACATTGTTAAAGAATCCTGATACCATTTCTGTATAAACATAAACGTTACCAATCTTTTTAACACTAATATTATTTATGTGAATCAATCCCTTCTAGCTTATAACAAAAGACTTGCTTCAACTGCAAATTCAAATACTGCTTCTCTGACAAAATTTCTATTAAATTCTTTTCGTCTATCCCATTCTTCGCAGCTTACGTCATCCCCTGCATATATTAACTGTCCAAATATTACATCTCTATATTCTGCTACAGCGCAAAAAGCTGAACATTCCATTTCCACAGCCAAGCATCCCTCGTTTTTTCTAGTTTCTACCTTCTCAACTGTTTCACGGTAAAAAGAATCTGTAGTCCATACTTTAACGTGTTTATAACTACAATTATGATTGTTTAATATTTTATCAATGGCTTTAACTGCATTTTCATTTACCTTTATTTCTCTACTAGGTCTAACATAATGATATGATGTTCCTTCATCTCGTACTGCTGATATAGGCACTAATATATGTCCAGCTGTTACCTCTTTATCAAGAACACCGCCGCTACCACATGAAATGAATTTTTTACCACCCAATGCAATAACTTCTTCCATTAAAGCAACTCCAAGTGGTGCACCTACTCCCGGATGAAAAACTGCAACTTTACTTCCATTAAAATCCAATTCATATACAGGATGTTTTCCAATCTGAGAATATAAGCTATGAATTAATTTTAACCTATCTTCTTTTAATAACTTATCGATCACCTCTTGATAAAAACAAATAATAACTTGCTCTGGAATATCAATTGATTTTATATAACTAGATGGTTCAATTATATTTGGAGATACCCCATCAAATTCTAGTATTGGAAATTCCTTGTACATAATGCCCCCTCCTTCTTAATTTCATTTCTGTTAAATCTTATCATATATTCTAGTTAATCCTAATCTAGTACATATCAATTAAGCTCAATCAATTCCCACTGTGAACTATATTTCAACTCAAAATCTACTTGAACTTCAGACTCTCTAGTCAAAGTATAAACTTTATCCATATCTTTATATTTTCCTATTTGATAAATTGGCATTACAACACTATTATCTTCTTCAATACATAATCTTAAAATATCCACAGCAAAACCACTTAAACTAAGCTCACATAATCTAGCTGATATTATCTTATTTAGCTTTGGTAATTTGATATTATAAATAGTGTATACTTTATTTATTATGATTTCAGTCAATACTTCTTGAAAATCTGATATATTATTATAGAAAGTATGGTTTATCCATCCATCATCATGAGCAGTATAAACAAATCTATTATTTAACTTTTCAAAGAAAGTATCATTAACAGGATTCCACATCTTACTTAAATAAAACAACTCAGCGACTTCTTGAGGTTCAAGTGTTTTTAAACCTTTTACACTCTCAAAATCTACCCATGAAAAATTACCATAACTATAAACATCCTCTTGTATGAACTCATCAATATCTTCACTTATACAATATTCACAGTTTGTGGTAAAATCAAAGTCACTACCATAGTAACCTTCTAACACTAAAATATTATTTGGTCTTTTCGATAGGGCTTGTATAAACTCTCTAAATTCTACCCCATAAGATATAACCTTATTTGATTCTTTCTCATAATTCATATAAATTAAATCTCTAATTTTATCCAAACATCATGCTCCCATCTAAATAAATATATTTCATCATACTACTATATATGAGAGTTATAAAATTCATATCAATATCAATTTCCAACATACAACATATTTTTTATGTATACAGATTCCTCTATAATAAACTTTTGTATATTAGCAAGTGTAACATATTCATTTGTTGATACATCCATCGACTCTCTATTTTCGAATTGTTCCTTTAGTAGATATTGTTTCATTTGATTAACTTCTACGGCTTTAACAATATTTGATATATCAAATGCAGTAGCATCCTCTAACATATTCCAAATAACTTTCCTTTTAGGATGTAAGTATAATTCATAATCAACAGCATAAGATTCTTGATGATACACGCTTACATTCCCTATTTTTAATTCATCTTTACTCTTTTCTTTAAATGGCATCCATACTTTTATATTATTTTGAATATCTGCTAAGATATGAGAACAATACCCATAAATAAAATCTGAACTCTGCAAGTTTCTATTCTTTTTTAAAAAGCAAAGTACATTATCTACCCAAGCATCATTATTAGTAACTTCTCCCCATTTTTCATTACCAATACATAGATGACTATTGAATTTCATATCACTATCATAATTATTACGAACGTGTACTGAATCTGGTGCAATAGCTCCTAACAAAAAATCATTGGGTTTCTTTATTTGTGGTGTTTTTTGTATTATGTTATATGCGATATATAAATGTGTCATTGCAAAAGGCATATTATTCCATCCTCTCTAATGATTTGATGATTAATCATTTTTCCTTCCATACATATATATTTATATTAATGTTAATCTTCCAAGTCACTTTTTATGATGCCATAGAAATCACAATCTACATATGTACCATTTAATTTCTTTCTATAATTTCTCAGTCTACCTTCATATTTCAACCCAGCTTTTATCATTACTCTACCAGATGCTGGGTTATCTATGTGATGATATGCTTGAATTCTTTCAAATCCAACTTTCTTAAATAGGAATTCTATTAATCCAATAAATGCTTCTGTTGTAATTCCCTTGCCCCAAAATGATTTACTGATGCAATACCCTATTGAACACTGCTCATATATACTATCTAGCCCTACAATTCCAATTGACCCAATTACTTCACCTATCTCTTTAAGTTCAATCGCCCAATTATATGTTTCATTATTATCGTATGACCTTACCCAAGACTCTATAATTTTAGTACTAACATCAATACTTTCATGTATTGTCCAAGACAAATGTTTCGTCACTTCATCATCATTAGCCCAATTATTATACATATCTTCAGTATCTTCCAAGTTGAATCTTCTTAAAATTAATCTTTCTGTTTCTATTAGCTCAGTTCCTCTATGATTCAACATATTATTTTCTCCTATAAATTACGAATATTGTATTTAAATATATTTATAACATATACTTATCATCAATTTTCCGTTTTCTCTGATCTACTGTGTCTAATTTTATCAAATATAAATCCTGCTAAAAATGTAATAATTAATAATATTGTCCCAATTGTATGCATTGCCGTTATTGATGTCTGCGATAAAACATTGGGTAGTTTCTCAAACATAATTCCAAATCTTGCAGTAATAGGACTTAAAGGTGAAACATACATTTGTGATATACTAGCTAAAAACATACTTCGCTTGTCTTCACCTAATAAAATAAACTGCCAATAATACAGTACTAAGGTTAGTACACATAAAATATTACCATAAATTAACGCATATACATTCCTAAGCGAACTCTTAGAAAACTGGATTCCCACCCAAAACCAATATATCAGTAAAACAAATGGCATTAAGCTATAAGTTAATGTACCTACTCCAGGAATTAAAAAAATTGAATTGGTTAGATATCCAAACACAAATGGAATGATTATTAATATTATTAATCTCTTATCTCTCATGAACTTTTCTCCCTCCCCTAATTCATCTTAAAATTTTGCTCAATATTTACTATAATCTAAATTCTTAAAATTATATTTAATCATCCAGATTTGCTACCATAACAGTACTTATTAGCCAAATGATAATTGCCGGAAGATAGTATATCACTCTAAAAGCAAAATCTGTGTCATTAAATATCCATTTAAAAAAGATTAAATTATACCCACTAAATAACGCAAAACTTATAAATCCTGTCAGATATGAACTACCGTAAATAAAAAATCCTATACCTGGTATAAAAAGATTGGCAATAACTGCTAACTCTTCTCTTAAACGATTTGTATTCTCTTTTTACTTCTCTTAAATCTTGATTTTCCACTCATATCCCCACCTTATATCTATCAATATATTTTGTAAATCAACTTTATTCTTATAGTTTTAATATCTCTATGAAGAACTTCCGAAATCCACTTATAACTCCCAAATTATCATTTTCTCCCTCATCCAAATCATAATAATACTTCATACTTTTCATTTCAACAGACAATGAATCAAGTGGAAACCCTTTACGAAAGATATCATGAGGTTTAGTCACCATATAAAACTTCTCAGAATTTAAATCCTCACCATCATATCTATAAACAGTATTTTCATTCATAACTAGACAAATTGAATTCTTATAATAAGCCGTCAACCGTCCTCCATATTCCCTAGCTAAATCACTATAATATGACTGCATCTCTAAATCTGTTAAAACCTTACCCTTCACTCGTTTGATATAAACCCCAGGTTGGTCTTTCTCATCAACATTATCAAAAAACAACCCCGAATCACATGAAAATACCGGTCTTTTTAATTGATTATAATAAGTCTTTGCTTTAGCAAATGCATTATCTAATGGTTCTTTCCCATTCTCCTCTGCTTCTGTTATTTTCATATCAAATGAATCAAGATGTATTAAATTAACATCAAGTCCTTTTAACATCTTTCCCATACTTTGAAACTTTGAAGAATTATATGTACCATAAACCAAATCCATATTTAAAATCAATCCTTTCACGTGAAGTATATTAGTTCTGACATTTAATGTTTATTATACCCACGTATATATAAACAATCTTATATCAAGTATATCTATCCATCAAAATCTTGTCAATCATACCATCAAATTACATCCCTACATAACTTTTCACCCAACCCCACTACCTAGCCATAAAAAAGGTGTATATAGTTGGTTTAACACAGACCGACCGCTTCTCAGGGTAAGGCAAGTTAAACCTACTATATACACCTTGCACTAGCCATATTGATTCTACCTCCAAAATAAAATCTCAAGCCATAAACCAAACTTATCTCTAAACCGCTTCTTCATTCCCCACAAACTGACTATTATAAAGCTCCGCATAAAAGCCATTAAGTTCAAGCAATTTTTGATGATTTCCTTTCTCTATTATATCTCCATTATTCATGACAAGTATCATATCAGCATCCTTAATTGTCGACAAACGATGGGCAATAACAAAACTAGTCCTTCCGTTCATAAGTGACTCCATTGCTTTTTGAATATATATCTCTGTCCTAGTATCAACACTACTTGTTGCTTCATCAAGTATTAAAATTGATGGATTAGCAAGTATAGCCCTAGCAATAGTTAGAAGCTGTTTCTGTCCCTGTGATATATTATTAGCTTCTTCATTAAGTACTGTATCATACCCGTCTGGAAGAGTTCTAATAAAATGGTCAGCATGTGCAGCTTTTGAAGCCCTAATGATTTCTTCCTCACTAGCCCCTTCTTTTCCATAAGCTATATTCTCTCTTATAGTTCCTTTGAACAACCATGTATCTTGAAGGACCATACCAAATAAATTTCTAAGATCACTTCTTCTTAAATCATTGATGTTGACACCATCAATACTTATAGTACCGTCCTTCAATTCGTAGAACCTCATTAGCAAATTGACTAGCGTGGTTTTTCCAGCACCAGTGGGACCCACTATGGCAACTGTTTGACCTTTCTTAACATCAATGTTCATATTATTAATAAGAGTAACATCCTCTTTATAACCAAAATCAACATGGTCAAATCTAACATTTCCCTGTAGATTACCCATTTGTATTGCATCCGTATTATCTGGTATCTCTTCACCTTCATCTAATACTTCAAAGACACGCTCTGCTGATGCAATAGTAGATTGAATAATATTAGCAATATTAGCTGTTTGTACAATAGGTTGGCCAAATGACCTTGAATATTGAATAAAAGCTTGAATATCACCTAACTGTATAGATTTTTTTATCATTAATACACCACCAGCAATACAAACAAATACATATCCAAGGTTATTAACAAAAGTCATCATAGGCATAATGAGACCTGAGATAAATTGTGCTTTCCAACCTGATTCATATAATTTATCGTTTATTTCTTTAAATTCTTTAATTGATTTTTTCTCATGTCCATATGATTTAATAATTTTATGTCCTGTGTACATTTCTTCAACATGACCATTAAGATTACCTATTATTTCTTGTTGACTCTTAAAATATTTCTGTGACTTTTTAGCTATATTCTTAGTAATTATAATACTAAGTGGTAATGTGGTAATGGTAATAAGTGTCAACAAAGGACTTATTGTTAGCATCATGACTATTACACCTACTATAGTTATCACAGAAGTAATTAATTGTATAACACTTTGTTGCAAAGTATTACTTATATTATCAATATCATTAGTAACACGACTTAGTATTTCACCATGGGTACGAGAATCATAATACTTCAAAGGTAATTTTGTTAGCTTACTACTAACATCTTCACGCATATTGAAAACTGTTTTCTGAACAACACTCGCCATAGTGAATTGCATAATAAAGCTAAATAAAGAACTTAAAATGTATAAAATCCCTAACACAATTAGAATATTCCATATAACATCAAAATTAACTGATGCGTTAGGAACCCCTTTCATTATTTCCATAAAATCATTAAAAAGTCTTGTTGTAGCCTTTCCCATTATTTTGGGTGCAAGAATAGTGAATATAGTACTGAAAATAGCCATTATGACTACGAAAATAAGACTTACTCTTCTAGGTTTCAGATACCCTAAAAGCCTTTTTAATGTTCCTTTAAAATCTTTTGCTTTCTCTACAGGCATACTCATGGCATGCCCCCTACCCGGTCCTCTTCCTACTTTACCTTTACTCATGCTAATTCCTCCTCTGAAAGCTGTGAAGATACAATCTGTCTATATACATCACTTGAGCTTAGCAATTCTTTATGTGTTCCCATTCCTACAATACGTCCTTCGTCTAGAACGATTATTCTATCTGCATTCATTACAGTAGTCACACGCTGTGCAACAATTATTACAGTATCATTTAATGTTTCTTTCTTTAGAGCTTGACGCAATTTTGCATCAGTCTTAAAATCCAAAGCAGAAAAACTATCATCAAAAATATATATTTCAGGTTTTCTAACTAATGCTCTTGCAATTGATAGACGCTGTTTTTGTCCACCTGATATATTAGTACCACCTTGAGAAATTTCAGAATCATATCCCTCTTTCATATCATTTATAAATTCAACCGCTTGAGCTGTCTCACAAGCATGAATTATATCTTCTTTACTTGCATCTTCTTTTCCAAATCTAATATTTTGGGTTATTGTTCCACTAAATAATACTGCTTTTTGAGGAACTAAACCAATTTTGCTACGTAAATATTCTTGTGACATTTTTCTAATATCAACATCATCAATTAATATGCTACCACCACTTACATCATAAAATCTTGATATCAAATTAACTAATGTGGATTTTCCTGAACCTGTTCCCCCTATAATAGCAGTAACTTCTCCAGGTTTTGCTTTAAATGTTATGTTTTCCAATGCTTCACCTTCAGCATTAGTATATCTAAAAGATACGTTTTCAAATTCAATATATCCTCTTTTTTCTGTACTTTCTACAGGAGCATTAGGATCATTTATTTCAGGCTCTACATTTAATACCTCGTTAATTCTTATAGCAGATGCTGATGCACGTGGTATCAAGATAAATATCATAGTTAACATAATTAATGAGAACATAATCTGAGATACATATTGGATAAATGCCATTAGGTCTCCAACCTGCATAGCGCCATTATTAATCTTAAAAGAACCGAACCATATAATGAATATAGTTGTAAAGTTAAATAATAGCATTAGTATTGGTGTTAAACATGACATTAATTTATTAACTTTTATAGCTGTATTAGTTAAATCTTTATTAGCATCATTAAATCTCTTTTTCTCATGATTAATCTTATTAAAGGCTCTTATGACCCTTATACCAGTTAATCTTTCTCTTAGTACTAGATTAAGTTTATCTATCTTTACTTGCATTGATTTGAACATAGGTATACTTTTACTAGCCACTAAACCTATGATAATTCCTAGTATAACAACAACTACTATAATAATTAACGAAAGATTAGGGTTTTTGTTAATAGCCATGATTATACCACCTACAGCCATTAGTGGAGCTCTAATAAACATCCTCAATAACATAATCACTAGATTCTGAATCTGAGTAATATCATTGGTAGTTCTAGTTATTAATGAAGCAGTACCTTTTTCATCAAATTCCTTCAAAGAATAATTTTCAATCTTATCAAAAACTTTAGCTCTTAGATTCCTAGCGAATGCACTCCCAGTCTTTGCGGATAACATACTTGTTAATATAGAACATAGCCCGCCTAAAGCAGCAATAAGCAACATAAAAGCTCCTATTTTTGCTATGTATCCTATATCTTGATTAACAATACCAATATCAACTATATCTGACATTAATGTTGGCAAAAACAACTCCGTTAATGTTCTTAAAAATGTAAATATAAGTATAATAATAATTGATAGACTAAAAGGTTTTAAACCTTTAAGTAATTTAACCATATTAAATCTCTCCCTTCATGTTGTCATCTTTTATAGCTTATCTAATATTGTTTCCATCTCTTCAAAACTTGCAATAAGCTTTTGGATGTCTTCATCATCTAGCTTTTCTAATTTTATCTTTAGATTTTCTTTCATCACTTTTTTATGTTTTTCTACAGCCTCTTTTCCTTTTTCAGTTATATATAAATTAATGATGCGTCTATCTTTTTCATCTGTTTTTCTTTCTATTAGTCCTTCTTCAATCAGCCTATTAGCTACCTTTGTCAAATTTGACTTTGGAATCATTAATTTTTCACAAAAGTATTTCATTGGTTTTCCATTCTCATGCTCTACCATTCCAATCAATCTCATTTGATGTATGGAATTCTTGTACTTTATATCTTTAAATAGTTTTTTATTAATAAGAGGGAAAAATTTTAATATACATTGTATTAATCTTTCTCTTTGAGTCATAAATAACTTCCTTTCAATAATTTTATAACCTTCATAGTATTATACAAACAAATTTTAGTAACATGATTATTATACTTGATAAAATAGTTATATAGTTCAATAGTTGTATAGTATAATAGTTATAACGTATAACTATTTTATATTAAATGAATATAAATGTCAATGCTTTTTATGTAAAGATAAAGTTATTTTTATTATGGGATTTAATAGAATTTAGAAAAAAATATCTATCCTATAAAATTATAACCAATATTTTATAAGATAGACCTTTATTATTTCTACTGTTCTAGACAGTTATCTTTAATTATGTTTTCAATAATCTTTAATTGTTTTTTGTTAATTGTTAATTTTATATACTGTTCTCCTGTATTAGCTTCGAATTGAACTTTCCCATTATTTAAATATATTAATTGATATTTTTTAATATCTGAGAAATTCAATACTCCTTGTATCGTTAGTATTTTGTTATGGAATATGTAACATCTCAGCCCATAAAAACCAAGCAATATTATTATAAGAAGCATTAGTACTATTATTATAATAAGTAACACATAAATCATATAAGAAGAAGATTTCTTAAAATAAGCTTCTGCTATACCTGACGTAAATGTAACTGAAAATGCTATAACTATTAAATAAACAATTAACCCATTATTTCTTTGGTTAAAATCTATATTCACACATGAAAACTTTATTTTATTATTTTCAAGCAGACAAATATTCTTATCTAGGTTTCTATTTAATTGTTTCATACCAAATATACTTATTAAACTCAATATCCCAAAGCAAATACTCTCGAAGCAAGGAATAATAATAGTTAATATCACTATTAGAGCAAAAAAACAAATACTCAATATATTTAAAATCAATCTTTTTTTAGCTATATTACCATAATTATTTACTTGAAACACCTATTCACACCCTCTCAGCAATAATACCTGAAACCATTTTATATTGATTTTTACTCACTTTTATTTTCCTAGTTATAGGAAATCCTGAGTTATCTAATAACTGAAATATATAATTAGTTTCATTTTTATAATAAGAATTTAACCATCTTACTTTATCTATAGCTGTCCATGAAATAAATTTCCCAAGAACAATCAACCCTTCATTAGTAATCATGTATTTCGGTATTCTAAGTTTATTAACTAAAAAAGCTAATACAATAGCAGCTGTGAATATTACTATTAATAATATTAATTTCCATAAAGTGTTATCTTCAATAGCTCCAAGTACCAATCCAGTACAAAATAAAATTAGTATAGGTGAAAAGATAATCCCACTAATTATATATTCTAGATATATATGTTTTTTTACAGGCCATATAATGAGTATTGGTATATCTTCACTATTGATTAAATACTTAGAATTTGTATGAGATGTAATAGAAGAGAAACCAACTATATTCAATATATTGATACTGTATATTATTGAACCTAAACTTTCTGTAGAATATTCTGTGAACACAAAAAGTATGCAGCACCCTAAAATAAGTAAGCCTATACTTATTATTCTAAACATCATAATAAGCTTATTCCTTCTTTTAATTACATCTCTATTAGTAAAAGAATATCCTATTTCATTAGGGTCACCCATCTGCATAAGAGCTTTTGATATAGCTTTATCACTACTATAACCCATATCTATGAATTCACTGATTAAACAGTCTATATGATCTACCAATTCATCTTTTATTCTTAATGCTTCTTCTTCTGTATTGATTTGATTACCAACTTTATCTAAAAAATCTTTTATTCTTTTATCCAATCCCTGACCCTCACTATTCATAACTTAAAACATCATTGATAGCTTGTTGAAACATTTCCCATTCATTACTTCTTTCTCCCAAAGTATTTATGCCGTCCTTAGTAATTCTATAATATTTTCTCTTTCTTTCTCCTGGATTTTGATTCCAAAATGACTCAATAAGTCCTTTTTTTTCTAAGCTGTGTAATATTGGATATAGGGTTCCTTCTTTGAACTTGAAAGTACCTTTTGATAAGATTGCAAAGTCCTTAATCATTCCATATCCATACATAGGTTCTTTTTTTAACAGATTCAATATCATGATATCTGTAGTTCCTTTTAATAACTCTTTGTTCATATGTAACACCACCTATTTTTTTTCATATTACATTACATCAAAATACCTAGTATAACAATGCCTTGTTATGCTAGGTATTTTACCATTAAATATATTTTTTGTCAAATTATCTCAATACCATTTAGCTATTACTGCCTTGATCGCATTATAACTGATGTTTTCAGGTAGTGCATCTTTAATGGGTCTTAACTTATCTAGTCCAATATTATCAATAGCATTTCTGATTGTATCTTCTTCACCATCTGGTATGAATCTTTCAATATCCACATCAACTCCATTAGTAAATGCTTCAAATATATGATTTTCTATGGTTCTTACTGTAAGTCCTCTTTCCTTAGCTACTTCTTTAATATCGTTTAATTCATTAAATAATTTTGCTGATATTACATATGATGGTTCATCATTTTTTTTCTTAGCCTTTTTAGCAATAGGTTCAGTATAATTAATGGTGTCTACTTGTATATTATTATCTTCTACGTATTGTCTTATAATTCCCATAAATATTTCACCATATTGCTCGTACTTTTTCTCACCAACACCTTTAATGTTCAGCATTGCGTATTTACTTGTAGGATACTTTGTACTTAATTCTTTTAGAGTATCATCACTGAAAATTATATAAGGTGGTAGATTCTCTTCACTAGCAATTTTACGCCTTAGCGCTCTTAAATTGTCAAATAGCTCTTGCTTAACTTGTAATTTTTCCGTTTTCATAATATTTCTAAATACTTTTTCATTATCTTTCAGCACTGGAACTGCTTTTTTATCTATCTTAACTACAGGATATTCATCCGTTGTCATTCTTAGGTAACCTTCTGCAATTAGTAGATTAATCATATCTTTTATGCTATCAATGGTGTATTCTGACAGAATTCCATACGTTGACAGATTGTTAAATCCAAGACTAAGAACTCTCTTGTTTTTCGAGCCCCTTAGTACTTCTGCAATTATCTTAGTTCCGAATCGCTCTTTCATCCTTATAACACATGATAGAATCTTCTGGGCTTCTATAGTCATATCTTCTTTTATGATATCTTCATTACAGTTGCTACAATTATCACATGTATCCTTAATGTCTTCTTCTCCAAAATACTCTAATATGTATTTTCTAAGACATGTAGTAACATGACAATACCTAGTCATCATTTGAAGTTTTTCATACCTGTATCTTTTTCTAGTATCATCTAATTCATCTGATTTATCAATTAAAAATCTTCTAAGTTGTACATCTCCAGCACTAAAGAGTAGTATACATTGTGAATTAAGTGAATCCCTGCCTGCACGTCCTGCTTCTTGATAATAAGCCTCTATGTTTTCTGGCATATTATAATGGATTACATATCTAACATTAGACTTATCTATACCCATTCCAAATGCATTAGTGGCTACCATAACATCAATATCATCAAAAAGAAATTCATCTTGATTTTCTTTTCTTTCTTGTGCATTCATACCGCCATGATACATACCAGCGTTTATGCCATGTTTTATTAATGATCTACATATATTCTCTGTATCTTTTCTTGTTCCAGCATATATAATTCCCGCTTCACCTTTATGTTTTGTAGTATAATCAAGAATAAAATTATTCTTATTAGCACCTTTTAATACAGTAAATGTAAGATTTTCTCTATCATATCCAGTCTTGAATACATTAGTGTCATTTAATCCCAATCTACCGATTATATCCTCTTCAACTTTTTTGGTTGCAGTAGCTGTTAGTGCTGCGATTATTGGTCTTTCTTCAAGACCATCTATGAATTTATTAATTGACATATAACTAGGTCTGAAATCATGTCCCCATTGTGATATACAATGAGCTTCATCCACAGCAATAAATGATATTTTATTTCTTCTTGTTATCCTATATATATTTTCAGTTTGCAATCTTTCTGGAGCAATATAGACAATCTTATATTTTCCATCTTCTATAGCTTGTAATCTATATTCAATATCTTGGTAAGAAAGTGTACTATTAATATAAGTAGATTCAATTCCTGTTGCCTTCAAACTATCTACTTGGTCTTTCATTAAAGATATAAGAGGAGATATTACTATTGTTATACCCTCAAATATAAGTGCAGGTATTTGATAACAAATAGATTTACCACCACCTGTCGGCATAATTATTACCGTATCGTTATTATTAAGTATACTATTTATGGCTTGTTCTTGCCCTTTTTTGTACTCATCATAACCATATAACTTTTTCAATATTTCTTTTGCTTTTACGTTCATATTCATAATATATTCATTCCTTTTGTACATTCTTCAAGTAATATTTTTAGATTATCTTCCTATACCCTAAAATCATTTCTTTTTCATTCATTACATTCATTAGTTCTTCTTCTATTATAATCCTTTGACGATGTAGTTCACTATTAATATTAATTACGTCCCATTTAGTTTCTGCAACCCTAGTTAATATCCCTAGAAACTTCTTGTTTCCCATCATATCTTCAAACATACCATTCAACCAATAATTAACATATTTTAATGATTTATTGGTTTTTATATCATCAGAAAACTCCATATTAATATTATCGAGTTCTCTATAATATTTTCTTAAGCAACACTGTATCTTATATAAATAATCTAGTGTCTGATCTATATCCATCTTAGCCTTGTCGTCCAATAATCCACCATTTCTAATCTGTACTACATCTAGACCATCTGCTTTTTCAAGTATTTTTTCAGTTTTCTTAAGAGTGAATCTAAGATTTTCTCCTGCTACATAAGCTTTCTTGATTTTACTATTATTTTCTTTTAATTCTTCTATTTTCTCATTTACACTGATTAATAGATTTGACTTTTTGTTACCCTGAGAAATTATAAGTTTTTCTTTTGTATTAACTACTTCCAGATATTCTTTAGTTATTAACTCATATTTATCCAGTTCATTTCGCATTGATTCTATTTTAATATTAATATCTTCTATAGCTTTTACATACTCATTATATTTTAATCTAGCAACTATAGCCTCTTTTTCTTCTTTAATCAGTTTTCTTTCTTTACTAAAAGATATGGTATGAACAAAATTTTTGAAAGTAAAACCATTCAATCTTTTTACATCATTTATTTCCATCTCTAATATTGTCTTTTGTCTATCACATTCATTAATTAATTTATGTCGTTCATCAAGAATAGAATTATAATGTTTATTTAACTCCTGTTGTTCTAGAACCTTATTCTCTAAATCCTGTATTTTTTTTTGTAAAAATTTCATAATTTCCCCCGCCTATTAATAGTTGCTTATCAATTATATCATATAACAATAAAACCATCTATTGTAATTTTCTAAAAAAATCTACAATTTCATCTATTTAATTATCATATTTATTCTTTGCTTTACTTATTGAAGGAATATAATCTGATATATCATCAAGTAAATCCACATTTCTAATTAGTTCTGCCTGGTCTTTAATAACTACTTTTGAACTTACACACATAGTTAGTTGTCTTTCATTAATACTCAATATCTTATTAATTAGATTAATGGGAGTATTAAAGTCCTTGTTTACAGTTATAGTAATCTTTTTCTTTAATATGGTATTAGTTACCTTTGTATGGATATTGATATTATCGTCTTTCAATATAAGATGCCTTTCTATTTGATTCGTAATATATTTCTTAACATTTTGACCTAAGCTATTATCATCAGTCAACCTCCAATATAATCCTCTATTCAATCTACCATCATTAGATAATGCTTTTCCTGTATCAAAATCTATTTTATTAGAATAAGCTAATTCATAACGATTAGCAGTTTCATTGACTATTGCTTTCATGCATGTAACATCATGAAGATAGATACCTATGTATATTAAACATAATACCGCAAAAAATACTATAGGAAATACTAAAGAGGCTTCTACAGTTAAACTTCCCTTGAGCTTATTATTCATAATTATATATCACCTTATTTCAAAAGATTATTTAATAGATTTCATCATAGAATGATTATTATCAAAAAAGCACATAGCATAAAAGGCACCATAGGCAGCTTGGTTTTTCTATTCACCCTACCAAATGCCATCAATCCTAACCCTATCAATCCACTAAACACTAATGAATATAACAAAACCGCTACTGCCATTTTATATCCTAGTATTAGACCAATAGTTCCAATTACAAGAGCATCCCCCATACCTATAGCTCCTTTTGTAATAACAGAAATTAGAGCTATTATTCCACCTATCCCAAAAAATCCTATAAGAGAATGAATCCATATTACATTAGGATTAAATAACATTGAAATCATTCCTAATATAAGTGTTATCATTACAACATCCATAGGTATCTGTTTATCTTTGCAATCACTTATGGTAGTGATTATCAAAAACCAAGTTATCAATTCCATTGCAATAAAATAATTGGTTAGTTGATAATAGTTGTATAATAGATAGGTTATCATAGTTACTGCCATAATCAGCAACAATTCTTTGATCCTATTTTCATTATTTTTCGAAAACATATTTCTTAGATTAGTATCAAAAGAATAGCTAGAAGTTAGTATCCCTACTGCTAAACCTAATAGAATAATTACCATACTCATTTCGAATCAATCCTTTTCTTTTTCTTTATACAGTTATTACACATTCTTCTACCCATATCTTTAGCTTGTTGTAAGGTCAACTCCATTATATTATCTGAATGTATCTGTGAACATAACGAATCTACATGATATACTTCCCCTTGTGAAGTGTAGTATACAATCTTAATATCATTCTTATCTATATCCTTAGCACATGTTTCACATAATTTTTCCCCATGCTTATTGGGGTCATATGTTTCCGGCATGGTTATATTGTTCAGACAAGTAATATATGTGTGGTATACTTCACTATTTTTTACACAATACACTATAATATCATCTTCGTCAGCCTCATATGCTTCAATATTATCTTCTTTTAAGCAAGAATTAAATCCATTACCATTACCTGTCCATCCCCTGACCTTAACTCTTTGTGTCATAGATATGTCTTTTATCCCTGGAAAAGGTATAGGAATTTCCAAGTTATATTTAACAATCAGGTCAATATCTTCATCCTCCAACATGAACTTGGAATGTTTGAAGTCCATTCCTTCTTTACCATTGACTATATACCACTTCTTATATTGTTCATCATCAATATAATCGTCAAAAATTCTTTCAGCCATCTTAGTACCAATAAAATTATTAGTAACAGCTAGACCATCATATAAACATTCACTAACCATTGTTCCCTTGATACTATGTAATATTGTATCTATAGAGTTAATTATATTATTAAGACTTCCATAAGCTGCATGGGCATCGCCAATAACTTGCTCTTTAATCTTAGCTATTGTATCTACGAAACCATCTATGTACTGGTTTAAATTACCGCTCCCATACATATCCACATAAGTAGAATCTACATTTGTATCACTACTATCTATATATGAATTACCACCCTCAATTATATTGAATAGATTTCCAAGATTATTATTAATGTTTCCTGCATTTTCATTGACAACTTCTACGTTCTCACTAGCTGTTTCGTAGATTTCTTGCTGTGCATCCAAGATTTCCGTCTTATCCATTATATATGAATAGGCAGCTAATTCATTTGCTGTTTCTGATAGACTATATTGAACACTTTCATGTATAAACATAATTTTGATTATATAAACAATTGATAGTATGGCCATTAAAAAAATAGGTAACACCATAGCCGCTTCTACTGTTAATGAACCTTTTAGTTTTTTCATGTTATACATGCCTCTTTTCCTTAATTAGTACCCCATGGAGGTATTAATCTTAAAGTTATATCCTTTATCTGCTAGATCTTTTGCTTCATCTGGCATAAAAGGTAAATCAAAAAACAAGAAATTAACTGATACCTCTGCTGTAACATCTAAACCGCATACATAATTCTTCAGCTTAAAATCACTTTCATTCCTACTTTTTTGCAAGTTGAATTGCATTAAATCTAATACTCTATATAACTTCACTTCATCGTTCACCCCTACCAATAACATTAATCGAAGATAATCATTATACGAGAAGGCTGGCATAAGAGATGTTATCTTAGAACCTTTCCCTTTACTCTTCAGCTTATCATCTATAGCAACATTCACCTTTTGTACTGTTGACTTTCTAACTTTTTCAGCAATGTTATTAATATGTTTTTTAGTGATATCTTTATACTTACATGATGTTTTTTTAACTACTTCATTTATTTCAGATTCAAATTCATTAGTAATCTGTCCTATTTCACTAAGAACTCCATTAATAATCTTTTGTTTAGCTTTTTCTATCTTTTCTCTAAACTTTTGTAATATCTCTTTTTTGATTGAAATAACCTCTGAATAAGACGCGTTAACTATCCGTTCAACATATTCATCATATATAGTATTGATGATTTCATTCACCAAATCATTACAGCCAATATTATTATAATCTTTTAGTAAGGGACGATTATTAACTCCTTCTCTTAAGTTATTAAAAGAATCATTTATAATAGTATCAATGGCATTATCAACTTCATCAATAGTATAGTTCAAGGATCTCTCTGCCTCACCAAGTACTTCTCCTAATTTATCCTCAGCGAATTTGGAAACGTCGCCCTCTAACCTATTTGTTATAAAAGATATATTATTTTGAACAGTTTTTGTAGCTGCATCAATTATAAGTATAGATTTATTAGTAACATATTCAGTCGCTTCGTCAATAATGCCATTAGCTAACCCTTCTAGACTCGTATACCAATCACCACTTGTTTTAATAAAAGCAACTTTTTTCCCTTGTAATAAATATCTTACATCAACACATGATTCAGCATAACTCCACGCAGCCATGATAAGTGCTGCCACAATATATGTGCCTAATCCAAATGTCCACCAACCTGCTATAGATGTCGCTATACCCATTACTAAAGTCCTCTTATTGGCATTCGTTAAAACATGAATATAATTCATAACAAACCTTATACCTAATATGGTATTAGATACATGTTTCAAGTTAATATTCTCATCCAAACTTCCTCTTAGAATATATTCAACTTCATTATTGAGATAATGGTCATTTTTTGAATAATTGCTTAGGGTTACTGGTAAAGCGTTTGGTAAATTATCTGTAGCTGATTTAAAATCTCCTAATATATATTCCCCTATATAGATTTCATCTCTAAGATTGTAAGTAATATTTTTTAATTTGTTACCTATATCTCCAAAAATATCAAGGGATTTATTAGTATAGCTATCATCTTTCTCATTTTCAAAATCCACATCTTCTTCAGTAATCAAGTTTATATAATCACTATTGGAACTAAGAATAGAAGGCATATTATCCTTATTTATCTCGTTATCAACATTTTGGTCTTTCTGGTTGAACTGAACACCTTTGGTAGCATCTTTCACTTCATCCCTAGGATCCATTTTGTCTTTCTCTTTATCCGATAAAGATTTCATATCTCCATAATTAAATACCATATTCTTTGTCGAATAATTATTATGTAAACCATTCTCCAATTGACTTAATGATTTCTTGAAATCACCTATATAATTATTATCATTGTAGTTGCTCATATAACTGTTTTGATTCGCAAACAAATTACTCGTTGTTTTTACTTCATTCATGAAGGCATGTAATATATCTCTTTCCGTATTAGTGTTGAATTCTCCACATATCATATGATTTATTAGATTATTCTTCATACTGCTTAGATTATCTACATAAGACAGATTATTTGACAACACTTCAATATTATTTTTTAATTCATCTTTTATTGCAAACAAATTATTTATCAGAGTATATGTTTTATCTTTATCGTCCTCTATAGCTAATTTGCCTTTTAAGCCTTTCAGTTCATCTTTTATAGCATTAGAAGCCTGTTCTATTATATCGTCTCTATTATTTATATCATTTTCTAGTTCATTGATGGACCCTTTTATTTTGTTACCTTCTATTTCTATTTTCTCAACCACTTCAATAGCTGACTTATTTTTTTCTAGATATATTGGGAGATTTGAAAGATTAGAAATATACCTTTCAATGTTTTCCTTATAACATTGAACAGTATCTAACTGATTATTAAAGGAACTATTAAGTTCATTTCTTCTTTCCATGCATTTTGATAGATAATCATATTCATCTTGGCTTTCAAACCCACTATCAGTTAAATCACTTATTTCCTGTCTTATGTAATATAGTTCTTTATATGTATCTATCATAGAAGTTTTACAGCTGTTAAAATGATCTATATCAGCTCTTATGTTATTAATCTCATCATAAATGTCAAATATAGTTCCTTGTAACCTACCTCTTATATTATCATTGGGTATCTCACTGAAACACCTGTCTCTAGATATGCCTTTTTTAGAAATTATTCCTTTTACATAATAGTCTTCATATCTAATATTACCCTTCTTACTAATATCAAGACCATCTATCAGCCTTTCAAGTTCCCTGTATTCATCATCTATTCGGGAAACTTTATTAGTTATCTGCATCTTCTTTTTCACATAATCCGTAGTTTTTGAAGACTTTGTTATTAGTTTGATTTTCTCTAGAATAGGTTCAATCACTAGCAAAGGAGCTCGATATTTCATATATTCCAAGATCTCCAATTTTACATAATCCGTGTCAGATTTTATTATATTATCGGTAGGCATAACACTAGTTACCTTAAGATTATAGTCATATAGATTAAAATTTTTTTTATTATCATCAGTATATAATTTTTTATATATACGATTTATTTCTGGGAGATTTTCATTAGGTTCAAGAGATGCATTAGCATATTCTTCAATTTTACTGATATAGTCTTCTTTTTCTAGCATGAACATTCCATATTCATCTGATATCTGGGAATCATAGCTGGCTAGAATTGAATTCGTAGCATTTCTAAGAGCTCTTAAGGATTGTAACCTAGCTACCCTAATTCTAGTAGAATCAATAACAGTACATGTAAATACAATTATTATCAATAATATACAGCTAAGAAAGACCGTTACTGCACCATCTGTTTTCTTATTCATAAAATTCACCCCATTTTCAATAAGTTCAATATATTTTCCTTAATTTTATAAGTTGAATCCTTATAAAAAAACAACACAAAAAATAAGCCTTTGCAAGCTTATCTATAATACATAACTTATATTAACAATAGCAAAAATAGCATTACAAAAAAATTACATATCCCCCCTAATATGCAGAAAACATAGCTTCATAATTAATTAATTATATTATAACAAAATATATTTTCTTTATACCTAGCATTATTATAAATTAAATTCAACTATTTGTCTACAATATTTTATATTTTTTGTAATAATATAAAATAAATAGGCGATTTATGTTGAATGTAAATATTTTAATTAGGGTTATAATTATTTCAAATTCATTATTATTTACCAAATATTCCATAAGCATTAGTAGTTAAATCCTTAAACAGATCAGTTCTTATGGGATAAAAAGTGAAGACAAAGAAAGGAATAATAAATAATATCACTAAAGATATATAAACTCGTTCATATTCTGAATGATTAACTTCAGATATTAATATTCTATAGCTGATAATTTGAGCAGTCAAAAAACCTGTAATTCCTGCAATAATATCTACTACATAAAAAGGCAAATTGATATTTGATAATACGTAAAATACTAAAAGTGTTGTTATAATTACCGTTAACAGACCTATCATCTTTCCATACCAAAAATTCTTACAATATCTAGAAATAAAAAATGTTTCTAAAACATATAATGCAAAAAGAGAAAAAAATGCTATTTTTACATGCTCCCATATACTTCCATTAACAGCTGAAAATAATGTTAAACTCATTATTCCTGTATCCCTATAAGAATTGTGGAGAACAGACCATAATATTAATACACCGATTAAACCTACAAACTCCCAAAGAAATATTTTCCTACTCATTATAGCACCTCGTTTCAAGTAATCATATTTTCTTTTATTATTTGTATTTATACTAATAACATACATAATATATGAAAAATATTTTATCTTTTTTGTGATTTTTTTTAGATGATTTTACTTATTTGTAATTTTTATATAGTATTTTGGTATCCTATTGACTTTTTATTATAATGGATTTACAATCAGACTTGAACGTTATGAAACCCTATTAATATTTATGGCAAATATAAAGGACGTATATTATGATTTTTAATAAGTCTAAAAACCAAAGTATTACAGATTATAACATAAAAGTCAATATATATAATGGTATTGCATTCTCTATGTCCATTAACCTAGTTAAACCGTATTTTGCAAAGTTCGCAGAAAGATTAGGCGGTAATGATTATCATTTTGCATTACTCAATTCTTTACCTGCATTATTAAGCGTTTTCGCTTTTCTACCTGGTGCTCTTATGATAGAATCAGCTAAAAGCAAAACAAAGATAACCAGCAAATTTTTATTGGCACAAAAATTTATATACTTGTTAATAGCTACTGTTCCTTTTCTGGGTAGTGTTAACAAGCCTTTTTTATTCGTTTTATTAATAGGTCTAATGAATTTCCCGGGTTCAATCGCAATCATGGGGTATCAATCTTCCATGGGAGATATTTTTATCCCTCGCAATAGAGGAAGGGCTATGAGCCTTCGAAATAGATATTCAGATTTTTCAAGGCTGATTATATCTTTCATATCAGGTCAAGCTCTAACACTAATACCTAAGACGCCTCAGCAAACCATTGTTCTATACCAGATTTTCTTTTTTATTGCCTTCGTTTTTGGTGTTATTGAATTTATTATGTTACTTAGATTTAAGAATCGACAGGACAAAGAAGTTGTTGTGAAGGAAAAATATTTCAACTTGTTCCTACAGACTTTCAAAGATATTCCAAAACAGAGGAAATTAATCTCTTTCATTATATGCTCACTCATGTTCCATTTTGGATGGCAAATGGGATGGCCCTTATTCAGTATATATTCAATCAAGATTTTAGGGGCTAACGAGTCATGGTTGAGTATAATGACAATTGTTAGTGGTGGTTGTTCAATTATTGCCTCTACGAGATGGGCAAAATTTGCAGATAAAAAAGGTAATAGCCTAGCATTAGCATTAGCAACTATGGGAATGTCAATTACTCCTATACTTTATGTGCTATCAAAAAGCCTTATGCAATTAGTTATATTCAATGTTATAGTAGGAATATCGACTGCAGGAACTATACTGATATTATTTAACCTGTTGTTAGAAGTTACACCCGATAAGAATAGAACGGTTTACATAGCTATTTATAGTATTATCATTAACATATCAGCTACAATAGCTCCACTATTTTCTGTATGGCTAAAAGATATGACCTCAATATATTTTACTTTGATACTTGTTGGAATACTAAGGCTAACAGGAAGTATAGCATTTTTTATAAGGAATATAAAACTTAATAAATGTAGTACATAATATATACTCTATTTTACATATAAATTAATATTCAATAAAATAAAAACTTATGGATATGAATTTTTATTAGTACAATAAAAAAGCTATCAATCCATAAGGTAATTTAGCAGTTTACCTTTCTAAATTGATAGCTATATTATATTTATCTTAACTTAACTTATTATTTTCATATATTGTCCACTGGAACTTAAGTCCTTCATGTTCTTTCATTTCACTTTTCCACGTTATGTTCCAGTTATCAAGTTCATCCACGTCAGTGATGTACTTATCAGCAGGTAGTTCACCATATATCTTAGTAATATATGCTTTCTTACAATTATCCAAAAATAAATTGTAGATTTCGGCACCGCCAATAATAAATACTTCATCAGATTCAAATTGTTTTATATATTCTAAAACTTCATCTTTACTATAGCAAGTTATTGCATTTTCGCAATTAAAAGCTTTATCTCTAGTTAAAATTATATTTTTTCTTCCTTTTAGAGGTTTTCCTTTTGGTAAAGACTCTAAGGTCTTTCTTCCCATAACAACAACTTTGTTCGTTGTCTTTTCTTTGAAATAAGGTAAATCCCCTGGTAAATAAGTAAGTAATCCACCGTTATACCCTACTGCCCAATTGTTATCCACAGCGACTATTAAGTTCATCCACAAATCACCCTTTTACTTTATATGTTATCCACATATAATAAATTTTTATTAACATCTTACACAGCTACTGGTATACCTTTAATCTGTTCACCTTTTTGATAATTCTCTAATACAAAGTCATTAACTGTAAAATCATAAAAATTCTTTATTTCTGGATTAATAATAAGTTTTGGAGCCTCATAGCTTTTACGAGTAATCAACTCTTCAACTAGAGGTATATGTCTATCATAAATATGAGCATCAGCAATAACATGTACCAACTCACCAACTTCTAGACCTGATACTCTTGCAAACATATGCACTAGAGCAGCATATTGGACTACATTCCAATTATTGGCTACTAATATATCATTAGAACGCTGATTAAGTATGGCATTAAGCTTGTTTCCTGTCACATTAAAAGTAACGCTATATGCACAAGGGTATAAGTTCATCTCATGTAGATCCTTATGATTATATATATTTGTCATAATTCTCCTACTGCTGGGATTATGTTTAAGATCATATAATACACGGTCTACTTGGTCAAATTCGCCTTCTGAGTATTTATGCTTTACCCCTAATTGATAACCATAAGCTTTTCCTATTGAACCTGTTTCATCAGCCCAACTATCCCATATTTTACTTTTTAAATCTTTAATATTATTTGATTTCCTTTGCCATATCCATAGAATTTCATCAATTGCTGATTTTAGGTATGTAGGTCTTAAAGTGAGAATTGGGAATTCTTCAGCTAAATTATAGCGGTTGACAACACCAAACTTCTTAATTGTATGTGCCGATGTTCCATCTTTCCATCTAGGTCGGACCTCTTGTCCCTCTGAACTATAACCATTATCAATAATATCTCTACACATATCAATAAATATCTTATCTGCTCTATTCATCTTAACTCACATTCCTTTCTCTATGGTAGCACTCAATTTAACCTTGTATTATATTACAGTATAAATGAAAACTTGTCTATAAAAACTTATATTAAGTCGTGTAATTTTTTTTGATTTGTATTGTAAGTAAGTCAGAAATATTGTTTTGTTCTGACTTGGTTATTGCAAAATAGTATATGTATATGTTTCGCCAGCTACTTGCTCGTCCTGAGCTCAACAAATAGTAATGGACATCGAGTCCATTATTATTTCTGACAGTCCAGTAGGGCTATCAGATTAAAAGCTGGGTTCGGCGTCCTGCCTCACTACTTCACATATACATATACTATTTTGCTCTGACTAATCTTCAATGTAATCACAAAACACTTTTTCTTCTATTTACCATAACTATTGGCTATTACCATCGTCACATTTTTTTTACTGGCTCAAGAGTGGTAAATATAGAAATAACCATATATAGTGATAATAACGATTTTTACGGCTTGTTGCCATACCTTAAAAACAGATAGAAGCAACAAACGTAACGAGAGTATTATCACTATATATGGTTTCAATATACGACCGTTGTCTGTTCTAATTTAATACTTTGTCGACAGTCTGTCTATAAGTTCAAAGAACCTATATTATTTTAGTTTATCTAGATTAAGCCTCTAATTTTTCACTTTCAGCATATTTCTTAATATCAGAAAGTCCCATGTATATATTAACATTTTTATCATCAATAACTATAAGTGTTGGTGCTGTTCTTATTTTGTATTTTGTTGCTAATTCAGCATGTTCTTCAGCATCAATTATTTTAACACTCTTATTTTCAAGATATTGTTTTGCTATATGACAGTTAGGACATGTCTTTGTAGTGAATAATAATTTTTCAGCATTATTTGCAGCTTCGGATGTTGCTGCAATTTCTTCTTCTACTTTGAAATTCGTATGTACTGATTTTAGTGTTGATTTATCAGGTTTATATTCTTTTCTATGTTTGAACTCTTGAGTCTTACCATCATTCCAATGTTGTACCGGTCTATAGTATCCAGTAATTCTACTGTAAACTTCTGTAGTTGCTCCACACTCAGGACATGAATATTCTTCTCCTGGTATATAACCATGCTTCTTACATATAGAGTAAGTAGGTGAAATTGTATAGTAAGGTAATGTGTAATTATCAGCAATCGTTTTAACTAAATTAGCAGCCGCTTTCCAATCAGGTAACTTCTCTCCAAGGAAAGCATGGAATACTGTTCCAGATGTATATTTGTTCTGGAATTCGTCTTGCATATCAAGTGCATCAAATATATCAGTTGTATGATTAACAGGTAAATGTGTACTATTAGTGTAATAAGGTGTTTCTCCCTCTTCACTTGCTGATAATATATCACCATACTGTTTTTTATCATGTTTCGCTAATCTATAACTAGTAGATTCTGCTGGTGTAGCTTCTAAGTTATATAGATCTCCATATTCCTCTTGGTAATCAGAGAGTCTATTTCTCATATGGTCAAGAACGTCAAGAGCAAATTTTCTTGCACCTTCTTCTGTAATATCTGCTTTAATCCACTTAGCATTCATAGTAGCTTCATTCATACCAACTAATCCAATAGTTGAAAAATGGCTATCAAAATTACCCAAGTATTTTTTTGTATATGGATATAATCCTTCTTGCAATAGTTTAGTTATTACTTGCCTTTTTATCTTAAGTGAACGTGCTGATATATCCATCATTTTATCTAATCTTTGATAGAATTCTTGTTCGTTATTAGATAAATACGCTATTCTTGGCATATTAATTGTAACAACACCAACTGATCCTGTACTTTCTCCAGAACCAAAGTAACCACCTTGTTTCTTTCTAAGTTCTCTTAAATCAAGACGTAACCTACAACACATGCTTCTTATATCGCTAGGTTCCATATCGCTGTTAACATAATTACTAAAATATGGAGTTCCGTATTTTGCAGTCATTTCAAATAATAATTTATTATTTTCTGTTTCATCCCAATTAAAATCTTTTGTTATAGAATATGTTGGAATTGGATATTGGAAACCTCTACCGTTGGCGTCTCCTTCAATCATAATTTCAATATATGCCTTATTAATCATATCCATTTCTTTTTGGCAATCACCATATGTAAAATCCTGTTCTTTACCTGAAACAATAGCAGGTAAACTTCCAAGGTCATTAGGAACCATCCAATCAAGTGTAATGTTGGAGAATGGAGATTGTGTCCCCCATCTACTTGGTGTATTAACACCAAATATGAAAGATTGAATACATTGTTTTGTTTCTTTATATGAAAGATTATCAACTTTAACAAAAGGTGCTAAATATGTATCAAAAGAAGAGAATGCTTGTGCACCTGCCCATTCATTTTGCATTATTCCAAGGAAATTAACCATTTGATTACAAAGAGTAGATAAATGGCTCGCTGGTGATGATGTTATCTTACCTGGCACACCACCAAGACCTTCTTCTATCACTTGCTTCAATGACCATCCAGCACAATATCCTGTTAACATTGAAAGATCATGAATATGTATATCCCCACTTCTATGAGATTTAGCGACTTCCTCATCATATATTTCTGATAGCCAGTAGTTCGCAGTTATAGCTCCTGAATTATGTAAAATAAGTCCACCTACTGAATATGTGACTGTAGAGTTTTCTTTAACTCTCCAATCTTCTTCCTTTACATAACTATTGACTATTTCTTTATAGTCAAGTATAGTGGATTTCATATTTCTTATTTTTTCTCTTTGTTTTCTATATAGAATATATGCTTTTGCTACATCCGTATAACCTGTTTGCTCTAAAACTTTTTCTACACTATCCTGTACATCTTCAACAGTGATTTTACCATCTTTAATTTTTTCTTGAAAATCAGATGTAACTCTTAGCACTAAAATATCTAGTATCTCCTCAGTATAATTCTTATCTGTCGCAATAAATGCTTTTGTAATTGCTTCCTTGATCTTTACAAAATCAAATTTGCTTATTTTCCCATCTCTTTTAACAACGTCAAACATTGATAGTCTCCTCTCTCACAACGAATTAATAATAATATACCATATATGCCCATACTAGTCAACATAAAAAAACACTATATAATGTATCTTTTTCCCGCACGCACACTATATATGGTATATGTGGAATAGGCTATTAATACTAGAATATATGTTGTTTTATGTTTTATTTTTAGGTATTAGATATTATATTCGAAGTCCCTTTTGCCAATTAAAACCACCAATATTGTGAATTTAATTATATATTGTCACAATATTTGGTGGTTATTTTTGTATGCTAAATTTTAAATTAGTACTTTAGTCTTTATTTTATTTAGTTCTCCATAAATCTTATCATCTACATAAGCTTCTATATAAGTACCTTCATTTTTATACTCTTCTTTTATGATCTGTCCATTTATACGAATCTGATTCAGTAGATTACCATTGTCATAAGAAATAACTTCTTTTATTAATCTTTTATCTTGTTGAATCTTTTTCTCTATTATATCCAATAACTCTTGTAATCCTGTTCCTTCTTTAATTGAAACTAGTAAAGTTTTGTATGCATTATAATCCTCAAGATGTTTATTGCTTCCTTCTTTGTCGATTTTATTGAAAATCGTTATTACAGTTTTACCTGTTGCACCTAGTTCTTCTAAAGTTTCATACACAACTCTTATATGGCTATCGGCTTGTTCATTAGCACTATCTACAACATGAATTAAAATATCTGCTACAACTGCTTCTTCAAGTGTAGATTGAAATGCTTTTATAAGATGATGTGGTAGCTTTCTAATGAATCCAACTGTATCTGTTAAGAAAACTTCTGTACCATTAGGTAATATCAACTGTCTAGTAGTTGGATCCAATGTTGCAAATAATTTATCTTCTTCAAGTACATCTGCATCTGTTAATCTATTCAGCAACGTTGATTTTCCTGCATTAGTATAACCAACTATAGCTATTTTTTCCTTACCTTGTTTTTTTCTTCTTTCTCTGATCAGATCTCTATGACCTTTAACATCTAATAGCTCTTTCCTTAGTTGTGATATCCTACTTCTTATATATCTTCTATCAGTCTCCAGTTTCTTTTCACCAGGTCCTCTTGTACCGATACCACCACCTAGTCTAGATAATGATGTTCCTATACCAGCCAATCTTGATAACCTATATTGTAGCTGTGCTAATTCAACTTGGATTATACCTTCTCTAGTATTAGCTCTTTTAGCAAAGATATCTAGAATTAACATTGTCCTATCCATTATCTTACATTCCAATATATCTTCTAGATTCTTAAGTTGAGCTGGTGATAATTCATCATCGCATATTATACCTGTAGCATCTAGTTCATATATCAAATCTTTTATTTCAATAATTTTACCTTTTCCCAAGTAAGTTCCCGGATGAACACTTTCTCTATTTTGTATAACTTTCTCTAATGTAATAGCACCTGCTGTTGTAGCTAACTCTTTTAATTCATTTAGCGATTCTATAATATAAGAATCATTTTCCCTAGTAGCCACTCCAACTAGTATAACTCTATCAACATAATCTTTCTCTATTTCAAAGTGTTTTTCTGGCATATAATTTCCTCCTATAGAAACTAAGGGATAAGTTTACACTCTATCTTTTTAGTTTCTCATCAATAAATTTAATCTCATTTTTAGCATCTACCTGATTTTCGTTAATTTCTAATACTTTATTGAACATTTTAAGCGCCTCCTCATAATTTTCTTGATATTCTAAAGATAATCCTTTCTTGAAATAACTATTATATATGTCAGGATTTATCTTTATAGCTTGATCATAATATTCTATTGATTTATCGTATTCTTCCAATTGTTGGTATAAATCGCCTATCTCTATTGTTATATCATAATTACCTGGAACAGCTTCTAAATATTCTTCAAAAGCTTTTATTGCTTCTTCATTCTGTTCTAAATATTCATGTAGATATCCTTTTTGTGCCAAAGCATCTATATTACCATAATCAGCAGCAACCGAATAATTAATTAATGCTTCTCCATATTCTTTTTTCTTCAAATATTCATTACCTCTACCAATATATGCATCAGCATAATTATCCCATTTATCTATAATAAAATCATAGATTTCAATTGCCCTATCAGTTTCATTTTTTTCGCTGTATATAAGTGCCTTAGTGTTATAGACCTGTGGTATTATAGGATTAATATCTATAGCCGTATTTACATCAGCTAAAGCCTTATCATATTCTTTTGTAATGAAAAAAACAAATGCTCTATTGGCATATGCATAAGCATATGACTGGTCTATTGATAATGCTTTGTTATAACTTTCCAAGGCCTCATCGTACTTACCCCAATCTTTATAGAGTATACCCCTCGCATTATATATAGTCTTATCATTTTTATTTATTTTCAGTGCTTTATTGAATGACTCGATACCTTTTTCATATTCACCTACTAACCCATAAGCTGTACCTCTAGTAGTATAAGTAATTCCTAATGATTCTTTTTCTTGAAAATAATTTCTTAGCTCGATTGCTTTATCTAGGTCATCTATAGCCTTTTGAACTTTGCCTAGTGCAAGATTCATATAACCTCTATTACTATAAGCTACTGCATCTTTTCCATTTAAGCCAATAGCTTTATCAACATCCTTTAATGCTTCATCATAACTCCCAATTTCAAAATATATCATACCTCTATTAGCATATGAAGTAGAAAATTCTGGATATTCTTCTATAGCTTTATTATATTGTTCAAGTGCTTCTTGATATTTTCCTTCTGAAAAAAGTTTGAAACCTTCCTCATTTATCTTGATAACCTCTTTATCAGAACTACATCCTACAACAAATATTGTCATTATAATTAACACGCTCAATAATCTTTTCATTGGTATTACTCCATTCTAGTAATCTTTAAAATCTTTTATACGAACTACATTATCATAATAGCATCATTTCATATTATACCATATTAAATGTAAAATATTAACCTTTGATTCATTTCATTGGAATTTTTTATTTACTTCCTCTTATAGCTTGAAAAGCACCAAGTAAATCTAGTTCTCCATATCCCCATTCACTATTAGGATATTTAATGGATCTTTTTCTCTTGGCTCCTCTAATCAAGTAATTTCTCACTTTTCCTGTATCCATTGTAGGGTCATTACCTTTTATTATTCCCCATTCTAATAATAATGCTGCTGCTCCACCAGTTATAGATGCACTTATGCTTGTTCCTGTCATCGGTCCATAGGTATCGTCTGGTAATGGACCTACTACACCAACTCCGGGGGCTACTAAATCTGGTTTTAACACTTCATCCCTTGTTAGTCCCCTACCTGAAGATAAATACAGGCTTCCTGATCTATGATTATATGCCCCTACCGAAAGGAGCCCAATACTTGATGATGGATCAGTAATTGTTGTATATGGGTCGGGTAATAAGAATTGAGTCTCGTCTTTTACCCAATCTTTTCTAGGTAACCAAACATCAATCCTACCATTCACGATTAAGTCACCATATACAGTAATGGTCCAAATACCTTCAGTAGGTTCTTCCAATCTAACGAAAATGACTTGATCTCCTGTTCTAGCTTCAGATAATTGATATTCTATATAGATAGTTGTCTTTTCTAATAAAAATTTTATTTCTTCTTTTTTTGCTAATGTAGCTGGTATTCTATCAATGAATTCTCCTGTAGGAGATGTAATAGATATTGATATCTTATCTGGTGCATTACTCCAAATGTTAAATGTGAATCCTGGTTCGTTAGGTGGTACTTTTATTTCAACATTCTTGAATTCATCATCTTCATCAAATTGCCCCCTAAAATGATGTGCTAGATTACTTTCATTTCCAACAGCTACTGTCACTGTATTTCCTATCCTTCTAGCAATTGACTGTAAATAACTCTCTGTGATAGAACTACCATCATGAGCCCCTTGATTGCTGCCTAACCCTATAATCATAGAAAGGGGCATTTGTAATTTAGTGGATAATTCTCGTATATATTTAGCTGCAAATATTACATCTGTATTTTGATAAACACTTTCTATGTCATCTTGTATCAAGTAAAAATCTCTTAAACATTTTTTAGCTTTTTTCACCTTCACAACAACTATTGAAGCATCAGGTGCAGCACCAACAAAATTATTAGCCCTATCTTCACGTCCAGCTGACATTCCAGCCAAAAAAGTCCCATGCCCTGTTTTATCAAAAGACGGAACAATGGTTAAAGGATCTTCTACTTGTAATGCTTGATTAATCTGTTCTTCAGTAAATTCTGTTCCAAATATAAATCCCTCTGGAGGTAAACCTTCTATGGTCTGATCCCATATAGCTTTAATCTTGGTAGTATTATCCTCATATCTAAATATTGAATCAGTGTAATCAATTCCTGAATCTATTATCCCTATTAGAACCCCCCCACCTCTAAGAGGTACATATGGCTGATTATGAAATGTCAATATACCAGCGTCTTCTAAAGCGCTAATTGCGTATGGACCAAAGCAGTGGGGAATATCACTTAAATCAACTCTATTAATGATACCTTTACAATCATTACCAATAAATATATGTACCACTGCAAATTGATCATCCAATATCTGTATACACTCTGGATTATATCTTTCATATATATCATCTATACTCTCATACTCAATAAGCAAGTCAAAATACTCCTCAGATATTACTGCTTGTTTACATATTTCAGGATCACTCCCTTCCCGAATACGTTTTCTAATAGCTTCTACATCATCATTAAATTCAGTTATTTCAACTCCACCTAATCCTCTAAAAGCATTAGCTAAACAAAGTGTTCCATATCCCCATAAATTATTGGGATACTCAAATAGAGTCTCATTCCTATTGGCAGATCTTTGTAAATATGACTTTACCTTCTCACCATATAGATAAGGATCATTGCCTTTTACAATACCCCATTCCATTAATAATGCTGCAGCACCAGTCACAAATGGAGTTGACATACTGGTACCACTAAGTGAATCATACCCCCCACCTGGATATGCAGCAACAATATTAACTCCTGGTGCTACTAAATCTGGTTTTACGGTTATTGTATTGGACTTTCTTGTATATCCCCTACCCGAAAAAGTGGCTAGACTTCCTGTTGATGAATCATATGCTCCAACTGTTATTACTTTTGTTGCTGTTGATGGCACAGTCAAGGTTGTATCTATGGTAGGTCTCAAAAATTTTGTCTCCTTACCTACTGAACCAGGTAGCCACATATCGTAATTGCCAGAGACTATAGTATTCGCTTGTAAAGTTATCTTCCAAATTCCCTCAGTTACATAATTACCTGATTGTGGAATTAACTCAATATATATTTGTTGATCTAAATTATATGGGGACGGTTCCCCATAATATAATAAAACTTTGGTTCCATTTAAATTAAATTGCTGTTTACCTAGCGTTGGCGTTATAAAACCAGATGATATACCATTTGGTGCTTGGATTGAAACGTTTATGGTATCCGAATAGGCTTTCCACAGTTGTATAGTTATATTAGGCTCTCCAGTAAAAATTGCTATTTCAACTATTTCTTCGTCACCCTCCACTAGTATTCCGCTAGTATGAAGTGAAGTACTACCTTCATTACCCGAACCAACCGATATAACATTTTTCCATTCACTTGCTATATTGTCTATAAAATTTTCAAATAAGGATTTACCATCATGTGAACCATAATTATTACCGAAACTTAGATTGATAGATATTGGTCTTCCTAATTCTTCTGCTTTTCTTGTTACGTAAACTAATGCTCTCATAATCTCGGTTGTACTTGGAAAAGATTCTTGACCTCTTCTGCCTAACTTCACAATTATGTATTCTGCTTCAGGTGCTACTCCTATAAACTGTCCATCACTAGCTCTACCATTTCCCCCTGCGATACCTGCTACATGAGTTCCATGACCTAAAAAATCATCTGATGGAACCACATCAAGCATTTCAAATTTATTGTTTTTACTCAAAGCTTCATTTATCTGTTCTGCGGTATACTCAGAGCCTTCACTAAAACTTTCAGGTGGATTACCTTGTATGGATTGGTCCCACAAAGTAACTATACGAGTAGTTCCATCCTCATTTCTAAAATCAGGGTGTGAATAATCTATACCTGAATCAATTATCCCCAATAAGACTCCTTCTCCTTTTAAACGCGGAAACACATTTTGAACAGATGTAATACATGCATCTCTAAGACTCGTATCTAGATTAAAATATAAACTACTTGGTTTTTCTACATACTCTATTTCTGGAAATGAAGCGAATTCATCAATATTTTCTTGTTTTATTGTGACAATAGCATAATCCATTGTTAGTTGCTCAATATCTTCTGTAAGTGCTACTATTTCAGGAATTTCGGCAATTTCTCCATTGTATTTTACAATTAATTCCCAAGTGTTGGATTCTTCATTATAACCCACATTTAGATTAGTAGTATACTCTCTATCTTCACTGGACAAATCAACAGCTAGATTTAACCTATCATCTACTTTTTGATTGTTTTTCATTATACTCCCCCCTAATAAAACTCTCTTATTCTAATTTATGAAAGTTACATAGATTTATTGTATAAATTTTTATGTTTCAAACATTTTTTGCATTCCTATATTATTTGACATACTAAATTATTTCAAATATACTAATCCATATAGAAATGTGGAGGTTAGAGGTGAACATATGACTAAACTAAAAAGGATACTTATTTTTGCAGTTATAATTATTTTATTAGGATTTTATGGTATCGCTATATATTATGCATTTAGCCAGGGAGAAAATAGTGGAGAAATAATAGTAGTTTGTATTGCTTCTACTTGTGTGTTATCAGTTTTTGTTGGAATCATATTGAGAATTATGAAAAACAGGTAACAACAATTCCTATTTTTCTTTGTTGGATTATTTAGAAAGGGCTGTATCATGTTATGAACAGCCCTTTTAGAGAAATGCTTAATTATATTTTAAGAACTACTTCTTTTCCTTTATTATGATTAACATTTTTATCCAAGAACATATCAAATGAGTTTTCTACTACTTCAACTATTTCCATTAACTCTTCTACTCCGTAATAATTAAAATAATCTTCTACATTACATTCTTCCATGCTTTTGCTTAATTCTTCATCCATATAATGCTCTTTCAACTCATTTGCTAACTTAAGACTTTCCAAAGTTATAATTGAACTTATTGTAATAAGTTTCAGATATGCTTTGTTAGTAGAATAGTGAAATGCTAATTGTATAAAACTAAGTCTATCCAAAGACTTATTTATAGTATTTATACAAAATTCTGATAATAATTTCAGTGCTTTATCTTTTTCTACTTCATTCACCAAAAGATATTTATAAACCGAGTTAATAGCTACAATAAAATCTAGATATACCTTATAGATTCTTGGCTCAAATCTATAGGTTTCTCTCTTTAATCCTTCATATAGTTTTAATATTTCTCCTACGTAATCTCTAGTTAAATTATCATTTAGTGTTTCTTCAAATAGTGGGTATTCTAGACGTAAAACATTTTCAAATCTACTATCTGACATCTTGCATATATCCTTTCTTATATACATATAAATATTAATTATAATTTTCTATCAATTATAAATTAATTGATAGCTTATCTTATATAACTATATTGCCACAATAAATATATATATGCAAGTACATATTAAAATATTACTTAATTATTACTTTTTTATCAGTTAAAATGGGATGATTTATTAATTCTACATCAATAGAATAAACATCTTTAATGGATTCCTTGGTTATTACCTCCTCTGGATTTCCATATCTATATACCTGACCATTTTTCAACATCAATATTTTATCACTATATCTCATAGCTATATTTAAATCATGAACAATATTTATAACTGTAATGCCTTTTTTCTTACATAAATTATGAACCAACTCGCTTATCTCGTATTGATATCCGATATCCAAATGAGATATGGGTTCATCCAATAACATAATATCAGTCTCTTGTGCTATAGCTCGCGCAAGAATAACTCTTTGTAATTCTCCCCCACTAAGTTGAGTAATTTTTTTCTCTTTTAACTCTATGACTCCCGTTTCATTCATAGCGTCATCTACTATTTTTATATCTTCTTCAGTGTTTTTTTGAAATCTAGCAGTATAAGGAGATCTACCCATCATAACAATATCATAAACAGAAAATTCATATTGCATATCAGTTATTTGAGGCACAACTGATAATCTCTTAGCAATTTCTTTCTGCTTAATAGTATGAATATCATCATTTTTAATATAAATTGTCTTTTTATTAGAAGGTAAAATACCTGCCAATAATTTCAACAAGGTAGTTTTTCCAGAACCATTAGGACCAATAATACTATAGAACAAACCTTTTTCTATATCAATTGACAAATCTTTCAATATAGATTTTTCACCATAGTTGAAATTCAATTTTTTAGTACTAACTATACTATTCATATTGTTCATTCCTTTTATAGTAGTTGATTACATAACTCTTTTTTTGTTTTGATTCAGTAAAAATAAGAAAAATGGAACACCGAAAATTGAAGTTATAATACCTACTGACAATTCAGCAGGTGTTATGATAGTTCTAGCAATAGTATCACAGATTATCATAAAAATGGCTCCTACAAGCATTGCAAGTGGTATTAATTTTTTATGATCCGGACCATTAATTATTCTTATTATATGCGGTATAATAAGACCTACAAATCCTATGATTCCACTAGCTGAAACAACAACAGCTACCATGATGGATGATATTCCTAGTATAATTTTCTTGGTCTTATTAACATCAATACCAAGACTTCCTGCTGTCTCATCCCCTAATAGCATAAGATTCAATTCTTTTGAGAATACCATTAAAATTATTGAACAAATAATGACACAAGGTGCTATTATCACTACTTCTTTCCAACTTGATGCACTAAAGCTTCCTAATGTCCATAAATATATTCTTTCTAATTTATCTCTATTCAATAACATCAACAAAGACATAAGTGCTGATAATAAGTAATTTATTGATATACCTGCTAACAGTAATGTTGTAGTAGGAAGTTTTTTACCAATTGCTGATATTTTTAATACTACTAAAACTGTAAGAATAGCACCAACAAATGCAAACATACTCACTCCAGTAAAGCCAAAAAAAGATTTATTAAAGTTGAATATAAGACCAATTGTCGCACCAAGTGCTGCACCTGAGGATATACCTAGTACAAAAGGGTCTGCCATTGGATTCTTGAAAACTCCTTGAAAAGAGCAGCCAACAACAGCTAGTGCTCCTCCAGTAAATAATGCAAGTATTATTCTAGGCAACCTTAGGTCAGCTATTATTTTTATATGTGATTCCTTAATACCATCAAGTGAAATTAAATCATTGATAAATGGAATTTTACTTAATAATATTTTACTGCTAGTTGTAAAATCAATACTAACCGAACCAAATCCACATGCAATTATAACTACTGCTATAAGTACTAATAAACTTATTATAATATTACTTTTTCTAAATATCTTCATATTATTAAACCTGCTTTACTTAGTATGTCCTTTTCTATTTATACACAGTAAGCCTATGCTAATATTTCGCATAGACTTACTTAAAGTATACTAGAATTCTAATCTCTTTACATTATTTAATAGCATCTGGATGAATTATTTTGACTAAATTAATTAATCCATCAATTATTCTTGGTCCTTGTCTAAAAAATAGATTTTCATCTGTTTCGTATAATTTTCCTTCTTTGACAGCAGTTAAATCTTTATATCCTTCTAATGATTTTAGCTTAGTTTTAACATCATTCTTATCTGAACATATAACAATCTGAGGGTCATTATCAACTATTTGTTCAATACTGTACGCCCAACCTGTAGCATCTTTCGCTATATTATCAGCTCCAGCCATATCCATTACTTCACCTAAAAAAGTATCTCCAGTAGCTGTAAAGTCTCCACCTTCTCCATACCCTACCACAAAATATGTTGTTGGTCTTTCTTCTTTTTCTATAGCTTTTTTAATTTCGGTCACTTTATCTTTCATACTAGTTACTACTTCATCTGCTTCTTCTTTTTTATTAAGAACTTCACCAAGTGTATTGATATAACCATATACACCTTCAAAACTTTCATTCCAAGAAAGTGATAAAACAGTGATACCTTGTTCTTGCAACTTAGCTACAGCATCATCTTTTACATGAGCAGATGTAACTACAACATCAGGGTTAAGATCTACTACTTTCTCAATATTAAATTCTTCTAGACCACCAATTGATTCTATATTCGCTACTTCACTAGGATAGTCACAAAAATCTGTTCTACCTATGATTTTGTCTCCTGCTCCTAGAGCAAATATTGTTTCTGTAAATTCTGGTGAAATTGAAACTACAGTTTTTGGTTCTTTTTCAATTGTTATTTCCTTACCATATTTATCTGTTATAGTTAATGGATATATATCTGATTCGCTACTAGTATCTTCTTCCTTACCAGTATTTCCATCTTCCTTATCATTACTATCCTTATCTTCATCAGTACCTTTGTCTTCGTCAGTTTTTGATGTTTCATCTTTATCTACTTGATTATCTTGTTTGTATGTATCTTCCTTTGGTGTCTTCTTACCACCACAAGCAGCCAAACTAAAAACAAGTACTGAGATTAACATTGTTGTCAGTAACAGCTTTAATATTTTTTTCATTTCTATAACCTCCATAATATCTCTTTAATAAGAAAAGTGATTAACACTCGGTATACTCATGTAGCATTTTCTATTTATAAGCAACAAAAAACTGTGCTCAGGCACAGTCAGATTACAAATAAATATGTGAATCTACACTCTCCCACCGAAAGCTGAAAACATTGTAAAAAGGCAGGTCTCCTGGCTTATGGCTTAACTTACTCTCTAGTCTTCTCAGTTTCCCAATGACATTTTAGATTTCACACCATTTACAGTAGCGGGGGCTGCAGTGGCATCTAACCACTTTCCCTTTTAACTCAACGAGTACCTTTTTATCTATTAAATTTTAGTATCTTATGTTATATATACGTAATAACAAAGATAATTTTATTATATACTTTAATATTAATATGTCAATATAAAACTAGCTATTTGAGTTTTCCATTTTTTATCTTTATATAATAATATTATTATAAACTCTGTAACAGCCAATAGTTAGATACTTTAGAAGAAAAGTGGTTTGTGATTATATTATAGATACTAGGAAGCAAAATAGTATATGTATATGTGAAGTAGTGAGGCAGGACGCCGAACCCATCTTTTTGCTCAGGACGAGCAATTAGCTGGCGTAACATATACATATACTATTTTGCAAAAACCAAGTTAGAACAAAACACTTTTCTGACTTACTTGCATTTTTTATTTTTTTATCTTGTTGAAATGCTCTACAATTTTCTTCTCATATCCTTGTTCAGTAGGATTATAATATATCTCATCAACAAGTTCATCTGGTAAATATTGCTGTTTTACATAATGATTTTCATAGTCATGAGCATATTTATACCCTGTTCCGTGACCAAGTTTTTTTGCACCACTATAATGACTATCTTTCAGATATGATGGAATTGCAGTAATCTGTATTTTCTTAACATCATCTAAAGCCTTATCAATAGCTAAGTAAGCAGCATTACTTTTGGGAGCACAAGCAACATATGTTGCTGCCTGGGATAATATTATCCTACCTTCTGGCATACCTATAAAATTAACTGCATCAGCAGCAGCCATTGCAACCTGTATTGCCATAGGATCTGCATTTCCTACATCTTCAGCAGCACAAATAACAATCCTTCTCGCTATGAATTTTGGATCTTCTCCTGCATAAATCATTCTTGCAAGATAATAGACAGCTGCATTTGGATCTGAACCTCTCATACTTTTTATGAAAGCTGATATAGTATCATAATGATTATCACCGTTTTTGTCATAGTTGATAACTCTTTTTTGTATACATTCTGATGCTACATCTATATCTATTTCAATTATACCTTCTTCATCTGGCTCAGTAGTAAGAACCCCTAGTTCAATGGCATTAAGAGCTGCTCTTGCATCTCCATTAGCTCTGTCAGACAAGAACTCTATAGCTTCTTCATTAATTCTGGCATTAAAATCTCCTAATCCTTTTTCTTTATCAGTAATAGCTCTTATTATTAATTTACGAATATCTTTGTTACCCAAAGGTTTTAATTCAAATACTCTGGACCTAGATACTAGAGCACTGTTTACTTCAAAATAAGGATTCTCTGTAGTAGCACCAATGAGTGTTACAGTACCATCTTCAACGTATGGTAAAAGAGCATCCTGCTGTGCTTTGTTGAATCTATGGATTTCATCAATAAATAGAATAGTCTTTCCTAGAGTCATTCCTAGCCTGTTTTTAGCTTCATTTACTACTTTTTCAATGTCTTTCTTTCCTGATATAGTTGCATTTAATTGAACAAATTCAGATTTTGTGGTATTTGCTATCACTTTTGCAAGAGTAGTTTTCCCTGTTCCAGGCGGTCCATAAAAAATAAGCGAACCTAATTTGTCTGCCTTTATAGCTCTATATAATAATTTACCTTCTCCTACTATGTGTTCTTGTCCAACTACTTCTTCAATAGATGTTGGTCGTAATCTAGCTGCTAATGGGGATTCAGTTTCTAGAGTTTTTTCTCTCATCATATCAAATAAATCCATATCTATCTCCTCTATCATCTATGTTAATTCTAAGTTTCTAATAATCTTATTTTTACTAACTAATTATATCATACATAGCTATCGTTAGGCTATTGTTCACTTCAAGTATCCTAGTTTTTTATCTTACCCTAAACGATCATATAATATAATTCAGTTATATAAATATTAATTACACCTGCATTATATCCTTAAATAAAGGTAACCAGTATCATATTCTTAAAATATATTTAACATCGTATAAATTAATTAAATATTCAATTTGTTAATTGACTTTTAAATATATTGTAATATAATATACCTTATCAGAAAAGGAGGAATATTCATGAAAAAGAAGTATTTTAAAAACTTAGTAACTTTTATTGTTTGTTTTATTTTTATGCTTAATATTACTGATTTTAGTATTTTGGCTCAAACACCTAATGCACAATTATATTCTGCCAAAATAGGAACAGGTCAACATTATGATCATGGTCGTGCTGTTTACACATATTATACAACTGGGTATATATATGTTAATAATTTAAATAGCAACAAAAATGTATCAGTACACTATACCTATGATGGCATTAACTGGTTAGAGCAACCTGCTACTTATTTTAAAACATTGACAAATGGGTCTGAAGTATGGGTCTATAGAACCCCTGACCACCCTTACCAAGTTATAAGAGATTGTACATATAATTGTCGATTTGTTATTAACTATGAGGTTAATGGCGATACATATTGGGATAATAATAATGGAAACGATTATTTCCTTCAATATAGTAATAACCGTTACAATGCTCCTTATATATTATCTAAAAGTGTTGTTATGTTAAATTATCCTCTAAATGCTTATCATCCTAGCTGTAGTAATTACATTTACTTAAAAGATCTAGGGCTTAATAAGTCAGTAAAGGTACGATATACATCCGATAATTGGTTAACCTATAATGAAATCAAAGCTTCTCATTATCAAAGCTTTGATAATGATGTAGAAGAATGGCATTTCGATTTAGATGACAAATATGAGTTTGCTATTGGTTATACCGTTAATGGTGTTACTTATTGGGACAATAATTTTGAAGAAAATTATAAATAAAAATTGTATATTGTAATAATAAATTATAATTCAAAACATATTAACCAAAATATTAGGAGGAATTTTTATGAAAAGAAAGTATTTTAGAAATTTGACAGCTTTTATGATTTGTTTTACTTTAGCGCTTAACATTAGTGGTATCAGTATCTCAGCTCAAACCATTAGTGATAATGTACAATTGTACTCAGCAAAATTAGAAACCACTTGTGTTAGTGGTGATATGATGATTGGTAATGTTTATTACTCAACTGGAATCATTCATATTAAGGATTTAGGTACAAGCAAAAATGTTACAGTACACTATACTTATAACGGTAATGATTGGTTTGATCAACCAGCTGTATATGTTGAAACTTTGTCTGATGGTTCCCAAGTATGGAGATACAGAACACCTAATCAAAGTTTTATGGGTTGCAGATATACAAAATGCAATTGCAGATTCGCTATAAAGTATGAAGTCAACGGTAATACATATTGGGATAATAATAATGGAAACGATTATTTTCTTGAAAGAGGTAAAGACAGTAACTATTCTCCAATCGTGTTATCCAAAAGTGACATCACTTTAGATGATATATTGAGTTGTGGAGAAAATAAATACTCACTGAATATATGTTTAAAGAATCTAGGCTATGATAAAACCGTAAAAGTACGTTATACTACTGATAATTGGCAAACTTATAATGAAAGTGAAGCTTCATATAATAATACAAATGCTAATGGTATTGAAAATTGGGCAACAATAATTGATGTAAAAAGAGATTTTGAATTCTTTATTGGTTACACTGTCAATGGTGCTACTTATTGGGACAATAACTTTGAATTAAATTATAGACTATATAATATGGATTAATTCCCAATATATTATCTTATATAACTATAAATTATTTATTGAAATTAAATAATTTATAGGCTACTTTTATTAAATCATATGTATATTTATACTAGTAGTGAATGAATTGTCAACTCAATGACATATAATTTATTCACTACTTTTATTAATATTAAAATATTTTATTATTAATAAATATTCAGTTTATTTTTTGACATATTTTGATAAAAGTATTATAATATATTTTGCAAAAAAAATATATTAGGAGGAATCTTTATGAAAAGAAAGAATTTTAGAAATTTAGTAACTTTTATGATTTGTTTTGTTGTGGCACTTAACATTAGTTGTTTTAGTATTTCAGCTCAAACAACGTTAGCTGAGACAACAAATGTACAACTGTATTCTGCAAAAATATTACCAACCTACGGTAATATAGGTAACATGGTAGGTTATTACGCAACTGGTAATATCTATATTAAGGATCTTGGCAGTAACAAAAATGTGACAGTACACTATACTTATGATGGTACCAACTGGTTGGATCAACCTGCTTCTTATCAAAAAACATTAGAAAACGGATCTGAAGTATGGACTTTCAATACACCTGAACAATCTTATATACCTGAACATCAAGTTGAATTTAATTGTAGATATGCTATAAAATATGAAGTTGATGGTAATACATATTGGGATAATAATAATGGGGAGAATTATTTTCTTCAAAGTACCACTATGATTTACAATGCTCCTTATAACTTATCCAAAAGTGTTGTTATGTTAGACAGGGAAATATGCGATTCACATTCTTTATGGGGCTTCATCATCTTGAAAGATTTGGCTTATGATAAAAAGGTTATAGTACGTTATACTACAGATAACTGGCAGACTTATCACGATCTTAATGCCCATTATAACTGGAAATATGATAATGATATAGAATTATGGTCATTTGATACTAAGCATGATGAGATTCCTTTCCCTGTAAATTCTAGTGGAGAGTATTCTATTGGATATACTGTTAATGGAGTAACTTATTGGGATAATAACTTTGGTGATAATTACAGTTTTTCACCAATATCATATGCAAATTAAAGCATTAGAATATTAATGTTCATAATTATTTTTAACATTATTTAATAACTTCTTATATTGCTACATATATTAATCTGAAAGAGAAATTATATGTTTTTAAAAAATAGGAGGAATTATTAATGAAGAAAAAATTTTTTAGGAATCTATTATCTTTTATTTTTTGTTTTATGTTAATTCTCAATATCAATGGTTCTAGTATTCTAGCTCAAACTCCAAATGTAGAACTTTATTCTGCAAAATTGGAAACGACATATGCTAATACTGGTCAAATGACAGGTTACTACGCAAGTGGATACATATATGTCAAAAACTTGAACGTTAATAAAAATGTTATAGTACACTATACATATGATGGCTATAATTGGTATGATCAATCTGCATCCTATTATAAGACATTATCCGATGGATCAGAGGTATGGTCTTTTACTACACCATATCAATCATACACACCAGCTCATCAATACACATACAATTGTAGATTTGCCATAAAATACGAAGTTAATGGTGATACCTACTGGGATAACAATGATGGTAATGATTATTTTCTTCAATGCAGCAGCACAAGTTTTAATTCACCATATGCACTATCCAAGAGTGTTATTATGTTAGATAGAACAGGTCGTTCTTATAATTCTATCTATGGATCGATTTTTTTGAAAAACCTGGCTTATGATAAGGTAGTAAAAGTACGTTATACTACGGATAATTGGCAATCTTATCATGATGTTGATGCTTCATATAATTCTAATCTAGGTAATAATGTAGAAGTATGGTTATTTAATACAATCAATGACGGAAGTACCATTCCTTGGAGCTGTGGTGGGGAATATGCTGTTAGTTATACTATAAATGGCATAACTTATTGGGATAATAATTTTGGTGATAATTACATTTTTTCACCTACACAGGACCCTAATCTTCCCTAATGATCATCATTAGCTAGTACTCACAAGCAATACGTTCATTTATGCAAAAAATCTTAATATCTAAAGTATACATTAAGGGGCAGTCTCCTAATATATTTTTTTACAATCTGGTTTAACGATAAACTATTGTTGCAGACCTATGATTATGTTAATAAAAAATATATTAGTAGGCTGTCCCTTAGTTATATTTAAAAATCTACCTTTATAACAATTCGTAATAATTCTTTCTAATTTATATTAACATATTTTTAAATTGACTAATAATTTAGTTTATTTTTAATTGTTATTTATAATATCTTACAATATTATTTCTAAAAACCATACTTCTCACTTTGTTATTTGATATTGTATACAATATATTTTATATATAAATTAAAATTTCGTTATATTCTAACAATATTTTAAACAAAATAAATATTCTGTTTATTATTTGACATTTATAAATTATCGTAATATAATGTATTTTATAAAAATAAAGGAGGAATTTAAATGAAGAAAAAGTATTTTAGAAACTCGGTAACTTTAATTATTTGTTTTATTTTGACCCTCAATGTCAATAGCTTTAGTATTTTAGCACAGACGCCTAATGTAGAGTTATATTCTGCGAAAGTAATGCAGAAAGGATTCAATAGTGATTATACTGCAAAAGGATATATACATGTTAAAAACTTGGACTATGATAAAACCGTTACTGTAAATTACACAATTGACGGTACTAACTGGCTTGAACAGAAAGCAGAATATTTTAAGAATTTATCTGCTGAAGATGAAGTGTGGTCTTTCAATATAAACATACCTAAGGATCAATCAAATAATTGTACATTTGCTATAAAGTACGAAGTTGCTGGTAATACATATTGGGACAATAATAATGGTGATAATTATTATGTTGAATTCAGTTACTCAGACAGTAATACTCCTTATGCATTATCAAAAAGTGTTGTTATGTTAGACACTGGTAAACATAATTATCGTTATGGAACACAAGGATTCATGTTCTTGAAAGATCTGGATTATGCCAAAGACGTAAAAGTTCATTATACTAAGGATAATTGGACAACTGAAAAATCAGTTGACGCTAAATACAGAAAAGATGTTGGCAATAATATAGAATCATGGGAATTCTTCATACCATGTTATTACTATGAAGAAGGAGAATATGCTATCAGTTATACTGTAAATGGTGAAACATATTGGGATAACAATTTTGGTGATAATTATAGCCTCACAGAATACTATGAATAAAATTACTGTTAATATTTAAACTCAGGAGGAATTAGAATGAAAAAGAAATGTTTTAGAAATTTAGTAACTTTTGTAATTTGTTTTGTATTAATGCTCAATATTAGTGGATTAAGTATCTCTGCACAGACAACTCCTAATATACAATTGTATTCAGCAAAATTGGTAACAACTTATCCTAGTCAATATGGCATCCACGAAGTATATTATTCTGCAACTGGATATATTAATGTCAAAAACTTAAGTGCTGATAAAAATATTACAGTACATTATACTTATGACGGTTCCAACTGGTTAGACCAATCTGCATCTTATCTCAAAACATTAGAAGACGGCTCTGAAGTATGGACTTTCAAAACACCTGAACAAACTTATCCAACATATCCAATAAATCATCAAGTTGAATATAATTGTAAATTTGCTGTAAAATATGAAGTTGATGGTAATACATATTGGGATAATAACAATGGAGACAATTATCTACTTCAACATACTACAATGATCTATAATGCACCTTGCACTTTATCAAAAAGTGCTGTTATGTTAAATGATTCTCGTTATAATGATTATAATAAATCCATAATAGGTTCCATTTACGTAAAAAATCTAGCCTATGACAAAAACGTAAAAGTACGATATACTCTAGATAATTGGCAAACTTATAATGAAGTTGATGCTAACTATACTCGTACTTACGATAATAATACAGAATTATGGTCATTCGATATTTACGGACTTGATGACTATCAGTGGAATAATTATCATTTTGCAATAAGCTATACTGTTAATGGTGTAACTTATTGGGATAATAATTTTGGAGATAATTACAACTTTACGAAGTAAAATGACTAATGATAAAATAAATATTAGTCTCACTAATTTAACATCCAAATTTTACAGTATATACGGTTAATTTATGTATTTTTTATTTATATATTATTTTATGAAACTAAGAGTTTTGTTTATCAGCAAAACCCTTAGTTTTTTTCTTGACATTTATAAGTACATGCTTTATAGTAGTTCTATAAAGGAATACTATTGAGGTGAGAATATGAATTTGATTAATGCCTTAAAGAGCATTGGCTTCACTCAGCAAGAATCTATTATATACATTACCTTGTGTAAACATGGAGAATTATCTGGCTATGAAGCAGCAAAAATATCTGGTATTTCACGTTCTAATGCCTACGCCGCACTATCAAGTCTAGTTGACAAAGGTAGCGCACATATAATAGAAGGTACATCTGCAAAATATATTGCTATCTCTAAGAACGAACTTATCATGAATGCAACAAGAGATTTCAATGAAAATATACAAATTATTAAAGACGATTTAGAATTCAACTCGATTACTAATAATCCATATATTACTATTGTAGATACTAAAAATGTGATTAACAAAATTAAAAATATGATCCAACAATCTAAGTTCAGATTATATTTTTGTGCTGATAAAAAAATTCTAGATATATTTTCAAATGAAATAATAGAAGCTCATGATAATGATAAGAAAATAGTTATCTTATCACCAGAAGCCCCTGAGTTTGGTCATAACAAATTCTATAAATCATTTAATTATGAGTCTTTTAAGCTTATAATAGATACTGAAGAAGTTATTACAGGAACATTGAATCAAGCTCTCTACTCTCGTAATACTACTTTGGTCAGACTTATAAGAGAAGCAATCATTAATGAAATCCATTTAATAGATATTAAAAATAATATATCTGATTAAATAATATTTTACTAGTTTATTACAATTTATTTCTTAGAAAGGAGCAACAGAGTATGCTATCAACATATAACAAAGTATCTGACGAAACTAATTTTTTTGGTAACACTACCCCAATGGAATTGATAAAAGAATATGGTAGTCCACTATATGTCTATAACGAAAATATAATGAGAGAAAGATGTAGAGAACTGAAGAACCTTATAACATACCCTAATTTCTCTGTTAATTTTTCAGTGAAAGCTAATGGTAATCTTAGCTTATTACAAATCGCTCGTGAAGAAGGTCTTAATGCTGACGCAATGTCTCCAGGTGAAATTTTTGTTGAATTAAAGGCGGGATTCAAACCTGAACAGATACTCTACATCAGTAATAATGTATCAAAAGAAGAAATGCAGTTTGCAACAGATAGAAATATTCTAGTAAGTGTAGATTCAGTTTCACAACTAGAATCATATGGTCAAATCAATGAAGGCGGTAAAGTATGTATTAGATTTAATTCTGGAGTTGGTGCTGGTCATCATGAGAAAGTTATTACAGGCGGTAAAAAAACCAAATTTGGGGTTGACCCTAACTTTATACCACAAGTAAGAGAGATTCTTTCAAAATACAAACTTAACCTAGTAGGTATTAATCAACATATAGGTTCCTTATTTATGGAAGGTGATAAATATGTTGAAGGTGTTAAATCTGTTTTAGCCATAGCTGAAAAATTTGATAATCTTGAATTTGTGGATATGGGCGGTGGATTTGGTATCCCTTACCAAAAACTTGATGGTGAAAAAAGATTGGATCTACAAGACTTAGGTAAAAAGTTAGACAAAGTGTTTTTTGACTTCGCCGCTAAGTATGGTAAACAATTAACTTTCAAAGTAGAACCTGGACGTTATATCGCAGCTGAATGTGGTAATCTATTAGGTACAGTTCATTCTATTAAGGACAATTATGGAATGAAATATGTAGGAACAGATCTAGGCTTTAATGTACTTAAGCGACCAGTTATGTATGATTCACATCATGACATAGAGATATTCAGAGAATCCAATGTGGCATCAACCAAATCTGAAACCGTAAATATTGTTGGTAATATCTGTGAAAGCGGAGATATCATAGCAAAACAACGTGAACTACCAGAGATTTTTGAAGGCGATATAATTAATGTTTTAGATGCAGGTGCTTATGGATATTGCATGGCATCTAATTATAACAATAGACTTCGTCCTGCTGAATTACTGATAACTTCTGATGGTAATGTAAAGCTTATCCGTCGCAGAGATACTTTTGAAGATTTAGTTAGAAATTTTGAGTAAGTTCTATTTAGGAATAATAATACAAATCATAATTCAACTATATAAAAAAAGCTGTAAACTCCATATAAAATGGATTTACAGCTTTTTTATTATAATGTTTCCCCTTTTTTAATTTCATGTTCCACAATGATTGATTGAATATTACAATCTGAATCTTGAAGCTGATTTACTAATAGTTCTAAACTTTTTTGTCCAATACTATAACCTGGCTGATTGATAGTAGTAATCTTAGGTGTTATGATCTCTGAAACAAATGTACCATCAAAACAAATTAATTTTACTTCTTGTCCAATTTTAATATTTTTCTCTTTTAAATAACGTATTACCCCTGCTGCTTTTAAATCCGAATTAACTAAGATTCCATCAAGTTTCATATTACTTTCATGAATTTTTTTCATAGAATCATACCCTGATTCTATAGAATTAGGACCATATAATACATGCTTTGATGAACTAGCAATAGCATATTCATCTAAACACTTTTGAAAACCCATTTTCCTTTTTTCACTTGAAATTGATTTTTTGCGTCCTGCAAAATAACATAGATTCTTACACCCTGAATCAATAAGTCTTTTCGTAGCTTCATATGAAGCTAATAGATTATTTATACACACATAGGAAATATCCATTCCTTCAACATATTCATTACATAGCACAATATTTTTTTTATTTTTAATTTTAAGCAACTCAGCTTTATCAATACTTGATGAAACAAATATAGCACCATCTATTTGATTGGTTTTAAGTAAATCCAAGAAAATTTCCATTGAATTGCGTTTATGTTCTACCGTTCCTATAATAACTTCATACTTAGTGTTATATACTTTTTCATTTATTCCACGAATAATCTCAGCAAAATATGGATTTTCTACAGTAGGAATCAATACTAAAAGAGTGTAACTCTTTTTAGTTCTTAAGTTTTTAGCTAACCTATCTGGTTTGAATTCATATTTATTAACAATTTCTAAAACATGTTGTCTAGTAGAATCTTTAACATTAGGATTGTTATTTATCACTCTCGAAATTGTTGCGGTCGATACACCAGCAAGTTTTGCAATTTCTTTGACATTTTTCTTTTCCATAAATCACCAAAACCTTTTATTTTCATTTATATAATTAGTATACCATTTCCCACTATTTTTAACAATTCTCTCTTGAGTATCTCTATCGACATAGACGATACCATATTTTCCAATATATCCATTTTCCCACTCAAAATTATCAAATAATGTCCATAAATAATATCCTTTTATATTAAATCCATCATGAATTAATTCTTTTATTATTTTAAAATGACATTCCAAGAATTTTATACGTTTTTCATCATTTAGTATATCTTCAACATTGTCACCTCTATAATCCGCACCATTTTCAGTAATATATATATCTATATTAGGTTCATATTGCTTCACGAATGTTAAAGCTTCTTTTAATCCATTAGGATATATCTCACGCAAATCATCTGTTGAGTTACTATGCTTATCAATATATTCAATGTTAAGCAAACATTTTTCATTATATTCAACAATTTTTCTTGTGTAGTAATTAACTCCAATAAAATCTATTTTTTCTGATATAACTTGCATATCCTTTTTTTGTATGAAATCATTAAAATCAATATTATATTCTCTTTCAAGATATGTCCTAGACATTCTTGGATAATTCCCCTTAAAAATAGCGTCTAAAAACCATTTATTTCTGAATTCATCCTCTAATTGCCTTGCATATTCATCTTCTTCTGTTAGACAATGGACTGGCATTAAATTTAAGATAATACCTATTTTACCCTCAATATTCAACTCCCTGAATTTACGTACAGTCTTACCATGTGCAAGCAAAACATTATGTATTACTTTAAATGCAGATGGTATATCTTGTTTTCCTGGTGCTCTTTTTCCGGTAACATATCCACCATATGCAATTGAATAAGGTTGATTAAATGTAGCCCAATGTTTGACATACTTACCAAAACGATTAAATATGGTTTCAGCATATTTTTCAAAGGCTTCTACACATTCTCTATTCAACCATCCACCTTGCTCGTATAGATAATAAGGCAAGTCCCAATGGTGTAGACATACCATAGGTTCTATACCTTTTTGAATCATATACTTAATTAAATTATTATAAAATTCTATACCTTTTTCATTTATTTCATACGAATTTTCAGGAAATATTCTTGTCCATGCAATACTGAATCTATAATATTTTATACCTAAATCAGCTATTAGATCAATATCATCTTTATACAATTCATAATGATTACATGCAACTTTTCCATCACTTCTATCAATAATATTATTTTTATTTTCTGTAAAAACGTCCCAAATAGATTGACCTTTACCATCTTCCTGGTATCCTCCTTCTATTTGGTAAGCAGACGTTGATATTCCCCACTTAAAATCATCTGTTAATTCATCTAACATTATAATCACCTCAATTTTTTTAATGATTCTAACCTTTTACTGCGCCCCCAGTTAAACTCTTAACAAATTTATCTTGTAAGACAAGAAAGATTACAATAACTGGAATAGAAGCAGTGAAAATTGCCGCTAGCAAAGCTGGTACATTAACCGAAAATTCTCCGTAAAACTGTTGTAATCCTAAAGGAATCGTATATTTCTTTTCATCATTCAACAATACTAATGAAAAGATAAATTCATTCCATATTTTTACTCCAGTATAGATAACAATCGTTGATATTGCCGGTTTTAAAAGTGGGAAAAATATTCCCCAAAATGTTTGATACTCACTAGCACCATCCATTTTAGCTGCCTCTACTAGTTCATGAGGAATATCTCTCATAAACTGACTAACAATAAATATTGAAATTGGCAACGAAAAAGCCACTAAAGGCAAAGCAACCCCTATTAATTTATTATATATATAAATGTTTTTCTCCAAATTAAAAATCGGAATTAATGTTGCATGAACCGGTATCATCATACCCGCTATAAACAAAAGGCTTAAGATCTTATTGAATTTGAAATCCATCTTAACTAATGCATAACTAGCCATAGTTGCTAATAATACAGTAATTATCACACTAAAAAAAGTAATCATTAAGCTATTCTTAAAAAAAACATGGAAACCCATATCAATTACGTACTTATAATTTTCAAAACTTATTGAACTAAAAAGTTTTACAGGTTCTGTAAAATACTCATTCAGTGGTTTTAAGGAAGTACTAATTACATACAAAAGAGGATAACCCATAATTACCGCTAGTAAGAAGGCTATACTATTATTGAATATTTTACTAATAGTTTTCATACTACGCTTGCCCCTTTCTTTTATTAAACGTTTTAACAAATATACTTACTAATAAAGTAATTAAAAACATTACAAATGCTATTGAACTGGCATAACCCATTTTATAATTTACAAATGCTTGTTTATACATATAAGTTCCAACTAATTCTGTAGATGTACCCGGTCCACCATTTGTCATAATATAAAAAATATCAAACGATTTCAATGACCCTACAATTGATAATATAGATGAAGTTACCAATGTTGGCTTTATAGTAGGCAATGTGATTTTGAAGAATTGTTGGCTTTTTGAAGCACCATCAATTTCAGCAGCTTCATAAAGAGATTTTGATACTCCTACTAATGCAGCCCTTAAAATAACCATATAAAAAGGTGCATAAAACCATATAACAACAATCAAAACTGCGACTAATGCTGTCTTTGGATCAGCAAGCCAAGTTACTTGCCATTTTTCAACACCAATACTTTTTAAAGCATTATTTATTACACCAAAGTATGGGTCATAGAACAAAGTCCATACTAATCCTACAGCCATTGTTGATAATAGATATGGCAAGAAATATATTATACTTAATAACTTATTTCTAAAATTATTTTTAACTATGACTAATGCAAGTAATAAGCCTAAGGGAATTTGAAATAGTACTGATGCTATAATTACATATAAGTTATTCACAAGAGTTGCTTTAAATGAAGAGTCTTGAAATAAATCTATATAATTAGTTAATCCAATAAATGTTTTTTGGTCACTTAATCCTGACCAATCAAAAAAACTATTTATGAATGTAGAAAATATTGGATATAATATAAAAGTTGAAAATACTAAACATGTTGGCAGCAAAAAAACAATAAACAAAATTATTTTACTATTTTTAAATTTTTTCATATGATCTCCTTTCAATTATTATGGTCGAGGATTTCCCCGACCATTTTTTTTTAGATTTAACTCATTATAATTATTATCTCTAGTCTAATAATTTTTTCGCTAATTCCTCAACTTCATCTGCTGCTTCCTCAGGAGTTTTCATAAACCCAAATACTTCTTGTGTTGTTTCCAAATGTTTTTGTGCTAATTCTGGCATTAGAGTCTGATCATATACCATTTGTAAATTATTTGCCTTAGTCAACATATCCATTAATTGTTGAACAATAGGATCCTCTGTTTTTATGTCTTTGATTGCAGTCTGTGATCCTGTTCTATTAGAATACTCTGTTGCAGTTTCGATACTTGTTAACTCATTTATTAGTTCTAACGCTAGATCTGGATGCTCACTACCTGAAGAAATTGACCAAACTGGTGCTGCAATACCTACAAGATTACTATTATCTCCTTCTCCATCTGATATAGCTGGGAATGGGAACATTCCTACTTTTGACTCATAATCAGGTGCTTCTTTTCTGACTAAGTTAATAAATGTATTTGAAATTAACATCATAGCAGCTCTATCAGTATAAAGTAATTGTCTAGCTGTACCAGCATCATATGGTAATCCATTAAATCCATCATTGAAAGCTTTTAAATCAACTAATTCTTGGATATATTCCCCTGCGCCAACAAATGCTTCGCTATTGAAACTACCTCCATCACGTTTGAAAGCTTTTTGAAAAGCTTCTTCTCCACCTAAACGATCAGCTAAATACATGAACCAAAAAGAGCCTGGCCATTTTGGTTGATTAGCAAGTACAAATGGAATAGTTTCATTATTTCTCAACGTACTCATAACTTCTTTTAATTCTTCATAAGTATTAGGTACTTCTAAATTATTTTTCTTGAAGATTTCTTTGTTGTAGAATACAACACCAATATCAATTCCTAATGGTGCTCCATACACTTTCTCATCATTAATACAATTTACCATAGCTAATTCTTTGAAACGAGTTGTGTCAAGTTTATCTGTAATTTCTAAAACATGACCTTCTTCAGCAAATCTGTTCAGCCATCCGCCTCCCCAAGTAAAGAATACATCAGGTGCATCGTTACCAGATAATGCTATAGGTAATTTTTGCTTATATGCAGAACTTCTTGCTTGGAAAGTATTTACTTTTACATTTGGATATTTACTTTCAAAACGTTCAACTGCTTCTTTATAGATTTCTTCTTTTACTCCAACATCCTTATACCAAAAAGATAATGTAATTTCTTCTTCTTTATTATTAGATTCAACTTGTTCATTTACTTTATTATCAGATTCATTTTGTTCATCTTTCTTATTATCAGTCTTGCCACATCCTACTAATCCTGAAACAAAAAGAGTTACAATTAATAATGCTATTAAAGATTTTTTCATTTTAAAACCCTCCTAGATTATGTGTTTTATTATTATGTCCTTGTAATCGATTACAAAATCAAACATAAATTAAATTTTAGAAATAAATATACTTTGCATATCTTTTGTAATCGATTACAAGTTTTTTGGTATATAATGAATACCTAATTTCATTATAATCGGCATTTAAAATTTTGTCAATTGTTTTTTTAATTATCAAAATTAATTTCAATAATACTCTAATTAATTACACATGTTAATGTCCCAAGTTATCTTCTTCTATAATATAATTATTACTTTTTCCATACATAAAAATATTTACTTTTTTTAGATATTATGTGATATATTATTTATATATATTTCATTAGAAAGCAGTCGTTTATAGTAATGTATTTTTTAGTAAAATAGAATGTGCTGTTGATAAAAATGTTTTTTGAAAAGGATGATTCCATTATGCTCTTATTAGAAGAAACCATCAAGATTGATAAATTATATACCTTTTTTTATTTTGAATTTGCTAAGAATTATGTTTTTAGAGGAGAAAAACATGACTTCTGGGAAGCTGTCTATGTAGATAAAGGTGTTTTAGAAGTAATGGCAGACACAAGACATTATGTCCTAGACAATGGTCAAATGATTTTTCATAAACCTAATGAATTTCATTCTCTGTGGGCTAATGGTGAGATAGCTCCTAATGTTATTGTTTTCTCATTTGGTTGTGATTCTGTTGCTATGAAGTTTTTTAAAAATAAAATTATCAAGTTGAACATTGATCAAAAAAATATATTGCAAAATTTTATTAGAGAAGCGAGAGAATGTCTACTAGATAATCAATTAAAATCTAATTCTCAATTTGGTTCTAATCAACTACTAAAATTATATCTAGAACAGTTTTTCATTCAATGCATTCGGAATCAGAATGTACAGAAATTAAAAGAATCCATTGTTACGAAAAAAAGAATGGAGAAAGATATTGCCGAAACCATTGAAGACTTCCTTCAAGCAAAAGTTAACGATAATATATGTCTAAAAGATATTGTTGCACATATGAGCTTGAGTGCAACTTATCTAAAAAACTTATTCAAGGATAATTACTCTGTTTCCATTATGAAATATTATCGTTTGTTAAGAATAGAAAACGCAAAAAAACTTATAAGAGAATCTTCATTAACCTTTACTGAAATTGCAGAAACCATGAATTACACTTCTATCCATTATTTTTCTAAACAGTTTAAAGATAGTGTAGGTATGACACCAACCGAATATGCCAAATCATTAATGCATTTTTAGATTACAACTATTATCAGATATCCAAAAGGGTATCTTTTTTATTATCCTACTATATGGACTATAGCTTTCTCCGTCTAAATTGATAAAATTTATGTCTAAATTAATAAAGACTGAAAGCAAACTTAAGATTATAATACAAATTAAGAAACGTGATAAATCTATTGCTAAACATAGAACCTATCATAAGTTTGATTATTATTGATTGAAAAGGAGAGGGTACTAATGAAACCAATAACAGCTATTCTAGTAGGAGCAGGTGACAGGGGTAAAGACGCTCTTGCTTCATATGCTCTTAAACATCCAGAAGAAATAAAATTTGTTGCAGTAGCAGAACCTGATGAGAAGAAACGCAATCAATTTATAAAAGCACATGATATACCAGAGGAAATAGCCTTTACTACTTGGGAAGATCTTCTTGAAAAACCTAAGTTAGCTGACGCAGCATTGATCTGTACACTAGATAACATTCACTATGAACCTGCAAAATTAGCACTTGAAAAAGATTATCATATCCTGCTGGAGAAACCATTATCAAACAATGTGAAAGAATGTGTTTTATTAGGAGAGCTTGCAAAAAAATATTCCCATAAAGTTTTCTCAGTATGCCATGTTCTACGCTATACAAAATTTTTCTCCAAGCTTAAAGAATTACTTGACTCAAAAATCATTGGTGATGTTGTAACTATTAATCATAATGAATATGTAGGACGTGTTCACCAATCCCATAGTTTTGTTAGAGGCAATTGGGGAAATTCAAAACGTGAAAGTCCAATGATCCTTCAAAAATGTTGCCACGATATGGATATCCTATTATGGCTAGTGGGTAATAATTGCAAAAAAATATCTTCTTTTGGATCTCTTGATTATTTCAAAGAACAAAGTGCGCCCGAAGGTTCTCCTGACCGTTGTATAGAAGGATGCCCCGCAGAAGATACATGCCCTTACAATGCAGTAAAGATATATCTCGGTGATAATGTAGAATGGCCAACCTCAGTTATAAGTGCTGATACTAGCTATGAAGCCCGTAAAAGAGCTTTACAAGAAGGACCTTACGGACGCTGCGTATTCAAGTGTGATAATGATGTAGTAGATCATCAAGTAGTTAATATGGTATTTGACAATAATGTAACTGCTCATTTAACTATGACCGCTTTTTGTAAAGATGGTGGACGTCATATAAAAATCATGGGTACTCATGGTGAAATAACAGGTGATTTTGATTATGATAAAATAACGATTAGACATTTTCCATCAGAAGAAGTTGAAACCATCAACATAGAAAAAGAAACTGGGGGTCACGGTGGTGGCGATCTAGGTGTTATGGAAGATTTTGTAAAACTTGTTAAAGCAGATGGTAGATTAAAAGGTAAAACTGAAGCAAGCATATCTGTTCAAAGTCATGTAATGGCTTTTGCAGCAGAAAAGTCAAGACTTACCGATAAAATTATCACTATAGCTGACTTCACTCAACAAGTTCTAGATTCCTAATAACTCTTTATAGGATAGAATAAAATTAAAAAGCTGTAAATCCATCTGGTTAAAATGGACTTACAGCTTTTATAAAAATCATTAATTGATTGGCACTATTAATTTATAGTTCAAGAACTAGCATGTTTTCATACATAACATCACTTTTTTCTTCTACATCTATAGTATCCAATGGGCTTAATTTCCCATGATTGATAATAGTTACTCCACTTAGAACTGAAGAATCAGCTTTCAATAATCCTTTGTTAGTGATACTTTTAATCTTATCTTTAGCTATTTCCAACGTTACTGAATCATCAAACACTAATTTTCCATTATTATCTATGGCTACTTTACCTTCTAAACCTAATAAATAGTCTTTATTAATAACCAGTTTACCATTATTGTGTATATCATTATTATTCATAATTTTAATATTGTCATTAATACATAATTCTTTAACTATCCCAAATAATTCTTCATCACAGAATACCCTGTCTGAGTAAATTGATGTTATATGTTTGCTAAGTTCATCTGAAGTAATATCTTTTATAATTAGTTTACCTTCTACTACTAATGATTCTCCACTGTAGAATTTTATAGTACCTGAATTAATCTCAACAGTCCCCTCTTTAAAGACACTATTTCCTGGTACAATCGTAAGTTCTGCCTCTTCAAAATTATCAATGATATTTCTTAATATCTTCATATTTTCTCTAGTCACAACTACTTCATCAAGAATTTCAATGTGAGTAATCTTGTCATTTAATTTTTCTTCATCTATCTTATCTATCGCCACTAGTTTTTCTATTGTCAACTTAGCATCTTTAACTTGTTTTTCTAAAAATGTTTCATTAAGAAGAATTGTATCATCTATATAACGATATCCTTCTTTTAGAGCTATTGTCACTCCGTTTATCTTTGACCTTATGCTTACAACAGATTTCAATGATTCTGGACAAACAACCAAACCATTTACCGTCATAGAATGAACCTTTTCCTTAAAAAGCTCCTTAGGCATTTCATTAATATAACAAACCCCATTGACTAATATGAAAAGTTTATTATCTATCTCTTCTAGCAGAGACTTATCAATAACAGCTTCACCATTTTCTGTCATAATTTCTATAATCTCATCCTCTTTGATCTTAACCATGCTACCTACATTAGTTTTTTTAATCTTACCAAGTAATGAAGCTGTTGAATCACTATATATAATACTTCCTACATTCGTTAATTCTGTAATATTACTAAGTGTGTCCTCAGTTGCCTTTCTTACATCTAATAAACAAATATTTACGACTTTACCCATTTAGATAACCTCCATCTCTTAATTTGTTAATAGCTAAACTTAACCTATTACGTATTGTTGAAGGTGATACCTTCTGCATTTCACCGATTTGTCTGCTATTTAAACCATCAACATATTTTAACTTTATTAATACTTTCAGATCCTCAGGTAATATGTCAACCATATCATTAAAGAATATATCTGTTTCCATATTTGTCTCCCTAGTCATGATACTCTCATCTTCACAAAAAACTATTTTCTTGTTTTTCCTGAAATTATCTATAAAAGTATTTTTTATAACTCTGAAGAACCATCCTTTTATCTCATAATCATTCATTGTATCAAACATTTCTTCTCGTTCAAGCGCTTTAACATAAGCATCTTGAACAATATCAAAAGCGTCTTCTTTTCTTTTGACAAGACTCTTTGCATACCTAATGAATTCCTTATGATATTGTTCATATACAGTATAAATCATATAATTCAACTCCTGAGTAAATCTATGTTAATTGTGTGCTAGCACCTCTTACATCTATACAACGTATAACTTGATTGAAGTGTCCTTATTTATTTATATTTTTCCAAAATTAATTTTGTATTATTAATAATGTATGTTATTTTATTATACCATTCATAATAATATGGTATATAATATAAATTGTAATTTATGGAATAATTATCGGACACTTTTTTATCTATTTACGTTATATATATGTAAGTCAATAAATAGAAAAGGTGATTTTATGCTATTAAAAAAAGATAGTATCTTCAGAAATAAGAATTTTGTATTATTATGGTTAGGACAATTAGTTTCCGTATTAGGAAGTAATTTCCATTCACTGGCAGTTATGTGGTATGTACTAGATTTAACTGGCTCTCCTGGAAAAGCAGGTATTACAATGGTATTTACTGTAGCACCAAAAGTATTATTAAGCCCATTCACAGGTCCATTAGCGGATAGAGCTGACAGGAAAAAAATAATTGTCATATCCGATTTAATCAATGGATTACTTGTAGGAATAATTGCCATACTATGCTACTCTGGTAATCTGCAATTATGGACATTATATATGATATCTGCATTTATGTCAGCCACCAGTGCATTCTTTTCACCTGCTATAGGAGCATCTATTCCATCTATTGTTAAAAAAGAACACTTGGTCAAGGCTAATTCTCTATCACAAATATTAAGATATAGTTCTTCCATACTTGGTCCTGCTTTAGGCGGTGTATTAGTTATTCTCATAGGAATTCCTGGATTATTTCTACTTAATAGTATTTCGTTTCTATTATCTAGTTTTTCTGAGAGTTTTATAAAAATCCCTCGCCTGGATAGGTCAGAAGTACAAGAATCAACATTATTAAGCGATTTCCAAGAAGGCATAAGCTACACAATAAAAAATAAAGACCTACTCCATGTAATTATCGTTGGTGGTGTAATCATAAACTTTTTATTTGCACCTTTGTCATTGATTATCGCTGTAGTTGCAAAAAAAGATCTTAATTCTGGTAGTGAAGTCTATGGTACACTTCTAGCTGCTATGTCAGTTGGTGGGCTAATGATGTCTTTCATAATACCCAAGATAAGTAAGAAGATAGGTAACTATAAACTAATGTTCATAGGTTTGACATTTGAAGGATTATTGTTAATACCATTTGCATTTATCAGTAATATATATACTGGTGTAATATCTCTACTGTTGTTAGGATGTTCTTTTGGAATTGTTAATGTTTCATTAGGTACAGTGGTTCAGACTTTAGTTCCTAATCATATTCTTGGTAGAGTTTCAAGTGTAATGGGAATATTATGTTCGGTTACCGTCCCCTTAGGATACTATCTGGGTGGTATAGCATTGGAACACTATAAAACAGGTCATATTTGTATTGTCATAGGTATTATAACCGCAATATCAGGGCTCAGTACAATTCGTATAATAAAAAACGATACGATGAATAATGAAGATGCTGATTGTAAAATCTGTGAAGCAAGTTAAAGGGGTCTGACTAGATAGCCAACCCCTTCTTTACATAACATCATACACAGTAACTTATATTTGGTCAGGTATATAACCTTTAAATTGAGCTTCATATAATTTTTCATATATACCTTTACCACTAAGTAATTGTTCATGAGTACCTTTTTCCTTGATACCTTCTTCGTTAATGACTACAATCTCATCAGCATTTTTAATAGTAGATAATCTATGTGCAATAACAAGGGATGTTCTGCCTTTTGATAGTTTTTCAAGTGCACGTTGGATTTTTATTTCTGTCTCATTATCTAGAGCTGACGTTGCTTCATCCAATATTAAGATAGGTGGATTTTTGAGAAATACTCTAGCTATGCTTATTCTCTGTTTTTGCCCTCCAGATAATCTGATACCTCTCTCTCCTACATTAGTATCATAACCATCAGGAAGACCCATAATAAACTCATGTATTTCAGCATTCTTAGCCGCTTCAATAAGACTTTCCTCCGAAGCACTTATATCTCCATACATTATATTATCTTTGATAGTTCCTGCAAACAGAAATACATCTTGAGATACTAAACCTATATTACTTCTTAATGACTTGACCTTAATATCTTTTATATTCTTACCATCAATAGTAATCTTTCCTTCATCTACTTCATAGAATCGAGGAATCAAGTGACATAACGTTGTCTTACCCCCACCCGAAGGACCTACTAAGGCTAATGTTTTCCCAGCCTTTATATTAAGATTAATATTATTCAATACTTTTTCATGGTCATTATATGAAAAAATTACATTTTGAAAATCTATATTTCCTTTTACATTCGCTAAATCTATAGCACCCGACCTGTCTTTTATTAAAGGTTCAATTTCCATTAATTCAGTGAATCTTTCAAATCCAGTCATACCAGATTCGAACTGTTGGACAAAGTTGGATAATCTTCTAATAGGCTGTAAAAATGCATTAACATACATTATGAATGCTAATAAATCCATTATGGTCATAGTTTTCTTTAGAATGAGAAAACCTCCGAATCCTATAACTACTAGATTAAGAATCTTAGTTATGAAGCCCATTCCAACACTGAATATCGCCATATTTTTATAAGCTACATCTTTTGAAGCTCTGAATTCTTCATTTCCGAAAGTGAATTTTTCCATTTCATGTTCTTCATTAGCAAATGATTTCGATACTCTAATTCCTGAAATACTACTTTCTAATTGAGCATTGACATTAGCAATCTTCTTCTTAACATTTTTAAATCCTCTTGACATTCTTGTTCTTTGCTTAATAGCAAACCATACGAGGAAAGGAATAAATATGTATACGGCAAGAGCTAATCTCCATTCCATGAATAACATGGCAAAAAAAGCTCCAATTAACATAATGAGTGATAAGAAAAGGTCTTCTGGTCCATGATGTGCAAGCTCTGTAATCTCGTTCAGATCATTAACCATTCTAGACATGATGTGTCCTGTTCTCGTCTTATCATAGAATCTAAAAGATAGTGATTGTAGATGTTTGAACAAATCTCTTCTCATATCAAATTCCATTCTTACACCCAGAATATGCCCCCAAAAATCCACTATATATTGAAAAACAGATCTTATCAAATAAAGCCCTAATAATAATATTATAAATAAAAAGAAACTGCGAAACTGACTTTTAGGAAGAAGATCGTTTAATGCATATCTAGATAACATTGGGACTGATAAATCTATAGATGCGATTAAAAAAGCACAAATCATGTCAATTATAAATAACTTCTTGTGGGGTTTATAGTAGCTAATAAATCTCTTCAGCATTTTATTGTCTTTTTTCAAATTATCACCTCATACATTAAATTTACATAGCAAGATTCCGCTAGAACTTATGTAGTTTACTATTATAACACATCTATAATTTAGTATCAATTTTAATGAAAATTTTATTAGAGTATTAGCATATTATTGCTTATAGAGTATTATATATTAAATGATTAGGTAACTTTTAAAAACCTGAAAGGGCGTATTTGAATTGAGTATATATTCTATTGTTTTAGTTGCACTGAGTCTTGCTATGGATGCTTTTGCAGTATCTATTACCCTTGGTCTCACAAGTAATAATAATTATAATTCAATTGCTGTAAAAGCAGGTTTGTCCTTTGGATTATTTCAAGGTGGGATGGCAGCACTGGGCTGGGCTCTAGGATGTTCTTTGAAAAGAATCATTGACCCTATAGATCATTGGATAGCGTTTTTACTACTAACTGCAATAGGTATTAATTTCATAAAAGAATCTAAGAATTCTAGTTCTTCATTGAATTCATTATCCATTGATAGTCTGAAAGTTCTACTTACATTATCCTTAGCTACCAGCATTGATGCTCTCGCGACTGGAGTTACTTTTTCATTATTGAATGTGAATGTGTTTGTAGCTGTATGTCTAATCGGTCAAATTACATATTTTGCATCTGTAGTTGGTGTATATGTCGGCAAAGGGCTTAGTAAAAGTACTAAGTTACAATCATGTGTTAATATTTTAGGTGGTATAATTCTCATTATGATAGGATTAAAAATTTTGATTACTCATCTATTAGGTGGCACTTAATCCATATTTATATATCTCATTTATTTTAGCCTTAGAAATATCTATAGACAAAATAATGGACTATATCTTAATACATTCTTCTATAGCTCTTTGCTATTATAAATGCATAATGATATAGTCCCATTTTAATCATTTATTTATATTTTAATTTTCTTCTTTCTACATCTAATCCAAGTGTTCCTCCTGGATTCATAATATTATCTGGGTCAAAATGGTTTTTGAGTGTTCTTATTATATCGTAACAATTTTCCCCGATTGAATGTTCTAACCATGGACCAAATGATTTACCAATACCATGATGATGACTGATGGCAGCTCCGTATTTCACATAATTGTCTAGGATTCCCGCTTGGTACTCTACATATTCATCCAATTCCATTCTCGCTATGAATATGAAATATAAGTTAGCACCTTGTGGATATACATGTGACATATGTGTAAGACAGATAGTCTCTGGTCTTGCTTTACAATATTCTCTAAGTCCTCTATGAACTTCACTCATAGTATCCCATGTTACAGAACACTCCATAGTATCAATTACAATACCAAAATCGCCTAAAGCATCTCGCATATATGGGTCTCTAAATCTTCCTTTTTCCCATTGTTTAGTTGGATAACCTGTTAAATACATGGCACCATATTTTTTACATATCTTATGGAGTTTCTTCTTCATATTTTTACAGAATCCAATTTCTCCATCTGTAAATCCGAGGAAAAGGCAACGTTCCATCTGTTTAAATCCTTTTCTCTTCATGATAGAGTCAATCTTAGTTCCCTCAACATTATATAATTTCAACATCAGACTAGTTTCTTCAGGATCTGATAATCTAAAAACAGAAGGCATTCCAAATTCACCTTGAGTTATATCTCTGGCAGCAGCTTGGGCATTTTCCCAACTTGGGAATATATAACTGAATCTGATTCTGTTTTCAGGCATATATTTAAATACTCTTAATGTTACATGTGTAAGAACACCAAATGTTCCTTCACTTCCTATCATAATCTGATCTATTGAAGGTCCAGTAGCCATAGCTGGATATTCTTCTGTTTTTATTATACCAACTGGTGTTGCATATTCTTGGCAGATTACTATATCTTCTATTTTTCCATAATAACTAGAGTTTTGACCAGCTCCCCTGGTTACAACCCAACCACCTACACCAGAATACTCAAAAGACTGTGGGAAATGTCCACAAGTATAACTTCCCTTAGCTCCTAAGGTATCTTTTGCATTATTAAGTACTCTTTCTAATTCTGGTCCCTGCATTCCTGATTCTACAGTAATAGTTTGATTCTTTTCGTTGAAAGAAATTACCTTGTTGAAATTAACTGCTAAATCAAGACTTACTCCGCCTTTCATAGCTTCCATACCTCTTGTAACTGTTGAACCTCCAGCCTTACAATAGATAGGAATTTTCTCACTTGAACAATAACTGACAATCTCTTCTATCTGTGCCTTATTACTTGGATGCAAAACCACGTCTGGTAGATTTTCTACAATCTTGTTCCTTAGTCTTATAAGGTCAATCATTGTATTACCATAGGAAACCTTTAGTCTAGAATATGAATCTAATTTAACATTATCATTTCCTACAATTTGTCTAAATCTTTCAATTTGTTGTTCTGACAGATTGACAGGAACGTCAATATCAACTTTATCTAATCCTTCACCTTGTTTTGCTTTAAAATAATCATCAGTTAATCCAAAAGTATCTTTAATGACTTTATATAATCTTTCATTAGGGCATTTATATTCAGTAGGATCTCCCCATTTCAGTATAGACCTGAAACTTTTTTCTGGTGGGGCTTCATGTTCCCATTCTGGCATGAATCCTTTATAATTTGACATATAATTCCTCCTTTGGATATTAAGTTTTTAACTGTAATATCTTTTATTCTATTAGGCAATTACATTCTAGTCTAATTCTGCATTTGTTTATATAAGGGCTTTAATTTATTATATACCTTACAATAAATGTTATTATATATTTTACTATATATCTCTACATTCTTAGGATCTGGTAGAAATTCATCTGTTAAATGAACCATATTTTTTACTGCATCGTTAAATGATTTATATTCACCTTTTGACACATAGCCTACAATGGCAGCTCCTAATCCTGATGTTTCATATGTCTGAACCCTATAAACAGGTTTATTAAATAAATCTGCTGTTATTTGACATATAGCATCACTCTGGGAACCACCGCCAGAAACCATAATCTTTTCTATGTTAATCTTAGATTTCTTCTGTATATATTGTAAACCTTCAAATAATCCGAAACCTATACCTTCTATGATTGCCCTATATATATGTATTCTTGTATGATAATCATCAAAACCTATGATTGATCCTTTACCTTCAGGTCTCTTAGCTCCTGCACCCCAATAAGGTTGGAATACTAAGCCATCACAACCTGGCGGTATATCATTCAATCTTTTGTTTAATAATTCTTCTGGAGCTATGTTCAATTCTTTTGCCTGTGTAACTTCTTTTTGAGCAAACTCTTTTTTAAACCAAGAAATCATCCAATATCCTCTATATATCTGAATTTCTGGGTTGTAGGCTTTTGGTATAACTGCTGGAAATGGACAAATAAATCTAAGAGCTTCGTAATATTTTCTAGAAGTGGTTTGTATAGATGCGTTAGAACCTAATGAAATGCTAGCAGTATAGTTATCAAAACACCCGACTCCTAATGTTTCACAACCTTTGTCGGAACCTCCTGCTATAACTGGAATACCTTCTTTTAATCCAGTTTCATTAGTAGCTTCATCTACTACATAACCTATAACACCTCCTGGTGCTACCAAGTCACACAATTTTTCTCTTTCAATATGAAATATTTGACTCTTCTGTCCCCGTTTACCTTCCCACCTAAAGTGTTTGTAATTAAAAGGAATATGTCCAATCTGAGAAGCAATGCTATCTTTGAATTCATGGGTCAATTTATAGTTTAAAAATCCTGATATTTGTAAATATTTATGAGTTTTCTTCCAATTCTCCGGTTCATAATCTTGTATCCAATGAGCATTACAGTTAAGGCTAAAATTCTTAGCTGTAGTCATCATGCCTACAGTTGCTATAGTTACCTTATGATAAAGAGTCATATTTCTTGGTTTTTCAATCTTTCTCTGGTCCATCCATAGAATAGCTGGTCTTATGATTTCACCATTCTTACCAAGTAAAACACATGAATCTCTTTGTGTAGTTATAACCACTCTGTCAATTTCCAAGAAGATTTCTTCCTTATCTTCTTTAATCTGTCTACAAACCTCACATAAACTATTCCAATATACATTTGGATCTTGTTCAGCCCAACCAGGCTCAACTGAGTAATAAGGGTTAAATTCTTTTTTTACTTTTACCAACAATTTTCCGTTCTTATCAAAGATCAATCCCCTTAAACTCTGTGTACCACAATCAATTGCAAGTACATATTTTCCCATCCATAATTCCTCCCGTATCAATTACTTATTTTTATTTTAACACAGGAATACCAGTAAAACCACTAATAACAATATATATTTTATATGTATCTATAAATGTGAATTTATATTACACCTCCTAATACGATAATAAATATTGACGATGTTCTAACGTCATGTCATATAGTTGTCCGTATGTCGTCCTATTAATTTTATCATTTTTTATAAAATTATTCAAGATTATTATATGTTTCTACTAATAACTTTTAATTCACACTAATAAATCATTTCAGAGTATTTAACCATTTACCTTGCAACACTGATTATTACTGGGTTTCTATAGCGCCTCAAATTTTTTTCTAAAAAAGTATTGACTTTTTGTCAAAATTACTATATAATTCATTTTGCTGTTCCTCGATAGCTCAATGGTAGAGCATTCGGCTGTTAACCGAAGGGTTGTAGGTTCGAGTCCCACTCGGGGAGTTGCTTTTGAAATAGTTTTAAATCGTTTTGTACTATTACAAAACGGGGTGTGGCTCAGCTTGGCTAGAGCGCTTGATTTGGGTTCAAGAGGCCGCAGGTTCGAATCCTGTCACCCCGATTGTATGTGCCTGTAGCTCAGTAGGATAGAGCAGTGGCCTTCTAAGCCACGTGTCCGGGGTTCGAATCCCTGCAGGCACGCTCATTAATTTTATTAATGAGTAATATACAACATATTTTTTTACACTATGGGCCACTAGCTCAGTCGGCTAGAGCACTGGACTTTTAATCCAGGTGTCCCGGGTTCGAGTCCCGGGTGGCTCATTTTTTTCATCTAAAATTAGCAGTTGTGGCGGAATTGGCATACGCGCTAGACTAAGGATCTAGTGTCCTTTTTGGACTTGGGGGTTCGAGTCCCCCCAACTGCATCAACGATTTTATCGCATTTATAAAGGCTATATCATTATGATAATAGCCTTTTTTTGATTACTTTTTACATGGTCTTATACGTTTAAGGCATAAATAAGCCTGTGAATATTTTACATTTTTATGGTTGATAATAGTTGGTCTATTGGCATTAGATGAACATAAAAGCGTCATTAGTTTCTAAACATTTTCTAGTTATAAATGTATGTCTGAATAAATGAGTTGTACCTCTTGTTATCTCAGCTTATCTCATACCAGTATTTAATAATAAGCAAAATTTAATACTAGACTTGGTGGATTTCCTCCCACAACTACACTGTATATGATAGTTTTAAAATATTAAAAATACGGTTTGACACCAAAATTGACACCAATTAAAAATTAAAGTACTATTATAATAATATTTCTGCATTTTATGCAAATTAAAAGAGCCTGTTTTAAGGCTCCTATGTACTAATTAGTGCTTTAGTTAAAGTTGGATAATTTTAGAAAGCCACTGTAGTAGTTTACAAAACATAAATATCCACCTTGATTTACTTATTATTGGACAGTGCCAGTAGCCCATACAGGATTATTATTTTCATCATAAATGACTAGATTGCCATCATTTTGCATTATTAATACATTTGAACCTGTATAGCCACTTTCAATATGAGAACTCCAAATAACTTCATTTTTAGGAACATCAATTATATCTTCAATAAAATTGATTTTTCCAAAAGGAGTTTCACTAACATATGTTATAATTCTAGCTTTTCTAGTATTAGCATTACTTGTTTTTGAAACTATAACCCATTCATATTTTTGTCCTATTATCATATTATCTACTATATGTATATCAGTCAAAACCCTTTCTTTAACAGTATTTGGATTTTCATTTTTATAAACACTGATATAGCTATGAGAAATGTAGTTATCGTATGGATCTATGTTACTTACAATTATTTTTTGACTTATTTCATGGTCACGTATAACTAAATTACCACTATCTTCAAAACTACAACGTACACCTGAACCCATTGTATTGGATGCCCAAAGCGGTTGCAAATCGCTATTATAAACAACAAAATTTCCATCTTGCTGCCAATGCGCTTTATATTGACCATTTTGTGACAAAAGATAATCATTTACTTGAAAGGTTGTATCCGTACCAACACTATCACCTAGATTAGCTGCAAAACTACTAATTTGACATACTAATGATAAAGTTAAAACGCATATTATAGTAGAAAATATTTTTAACTTCTTAATATTCATTTGTTTATCCTCCTTATATTTTATCCTTTTTATTGTAATTGTTAAGAAGATAAATTATTTTAATTTTTTGTTTTATTATTTATAGTATATATTTTTTTATCTCCTTAATTTAAATTATAATTCCGATCGAAATCAAGTAAATTATATCATGATTATTCAGAAATGTATGTCTAATTTTGCCACAAAACTTCTTCATTTTTCGACCACACTCTCAAACAGAGAAATATTATAAAGATAGTACCCAATATATTTGGAAAGTCTTATTGTATGGTATAACAACAGAAAAGGCTAGGGGCTTATCCCTAACCTAAATAATACCTTTACCTACTATATTTATTATTCTGATTAATATTATTACCTTTTGCCATCTTTTATGGGATTACCTTGTTCATCTTAGTTACTAAGAAGATATCTCCAAGTGTTTGGACCAACTATACCATCATTATCTAGCTCATCATATTTTTCTTGAAATTCTATGACTGCGCTTTCTGTTCCTGGACCGAAATCACCATCTTCACTTATACCTAATTGGCATTGAAGCGCTTTTACAGCATTGCTCTTTTCTCCACGTTTTAAGGTTACTATTAATTTTAACCAAGTTGCTGATCCTACTATTCCATCTCTTTTTAGTCCTCTGGCTGTTTGAAATCCTTTGACATTTCGATATGTCTCATCACCAAAATCACCATCAACTTCCATATTCTTGTAACCTTTAGAAACTAATAGGTATTGTAAGGTTTTAACATCCCCCCCTTTACTTCCTGTTTTAAGAACTGGCCATGAAGCGGCATTAATCAACACACTACTTGACAATACCGTGAATATTACTAAGAGTGTACAAATCATTGTTTTCCTTCTTTTCATATCAAATCCTCCTCTTGTATATTAAATAAGTATACTAATTATTTTAATCTTTACTTAATAAAAAGTCTGTCAATTATTAGTACTAAAATACGCAATAAAGGACAAGCTTTTCAACTTATCCTAAAAAATAATATTTTTGTTTATAGTTCAACATTAAGTATGTTCCAGTCAATCCTTACACCATTAAGAAAACAATCTTCAACTATTAAACTCATAGTATTTATATAATCAGTAATAATTAATTCCTCAGGATAGTTTAAAATTTCATAACAATCATTTTTATGTAAATGAAATAAAAAAGAACGCAAAATATCCATATGTTTTTATAACCATCTTCATAATTTTAGTATCTATTTCATTAACATTATTTTGTTCTGATATCTTTAATATGCATCTTAATTCTCCATTTACTATTATTTGACCCATTTATTCTTTATTATATCAATGTACAGTATACCTATCAACATGCACTTTATTACGTTTTGTAAAACAAAAACTTGAAAAAAAGTAGGAATTTGAAACCCTACTTTTTTTAATAGCCACTATTTCAAATTATTTTGATAAAACAATATATATGCTATAATAATAAATGAAATTTTAAACTCGTTTCTTAGAAATCCTAGAACGCTTAACTTGAATATCAAATCTATAGTTAAATTTGATATATAGCGTTTGATAGGGAAGGAGGACAAATTTGAACACTATTATAGAAACACCGAGACACTATAGAGATTTTAATAAACATACAACAAACATTATTTTAGATATCTCAACACTTTTATGTGACACGAAAGACTACGAGGTAAAGATTTTTTAATCTAATAAACGATTTAATATTTCAAATACTAATTACAGAGGGGATTCAGAAGGAGTAATTATGTACTTATTAATATTAATCGCAGTAATATTTGTTATAGTAATAATAGTCAAATCTTTATCAAATGATGAACCCAATAATAATGATACCAGTAACAATAAAGATAATAATACTGTAAATATTGAATCTGACAAAATTAATAAAATAGAATACAATTATAATAAAGCATATAATGGTGTTGATAGCTTACTATCAAAAGCAGAATTTAGCTTTTACAAAATACTTTATAACATATGTGCCGAGTTAGATATTGCTTTATTTACAAAAGTACGTGTTGCAGATATTATTAAAGTTGGAAAAATTGATAATAGGCAAACATATTTTAACAAGATTAAATCCAAACATGTAGACTTTGTATTATGTAATAATCAGGACTTAAAACCTTTAATATGTGTTGAGTTAGATGATAAATCCCATAATAATAAATCTAGATCTGATAGAGATAAATTTATGGATGAAATTATTGAAATCTCAGGTTATAAAAGTTTACATATTAAATGTTCCTATAATTACAATAGACAATTACTAAAAGAAAAGATACAAAATGAATTAACTAATTGATAAAAATAGGGTTAAAGGAATTATCCTTTACCCTATTTTTATTATTGAAGCATTGTAAAATAATGTCGAAAGTGATAAAATATAGATAAATATACTATTTTTCACAAAAAGAATTATCTTTTTTTGTAACTATTCAACATGGAATTTAGGTAAGCAATTTAGACAAAGGAATTATAAAAAAATAGGAAGTCCATCACCATGACTAGAAAACTTGTATCTAAGAAAATATTTATTTTTTTATTTCTTTTTATTAATGCACTAAATCTCATATTGACATTTCCTTCATTTGCAGTAGTAAACACTCAATATGAAAATCAAGCCCAGCTTCTTAAAAAAATCAATGTATTTGTAGGTACCAATCAAGGATTTGAACTTGATAGAACTCCCACCAGATTAGAAGGCGGAATTCTTTTCGTAAGACTATTAGGTGGAAATGATGAAGCTTTAACCCAAAAATATTCCCATCCATTTAAAGATGTTCCTACTTGGGGTGATCCTTATGTAGGATATCTATGGCATCATGGTTTAACTAGAGGGGTTTCATCAACAGAATATGGATCAACTCTACTTATGCAAGGAAAATCCTATCTAACTTTCACTTTAACTGCTTTGGGATATGTAATTAATAAGGATTTCACTTGGACTACAGCAGTAGATAAAAGTTTAGAAATTGGATTAATTGATAATAATCTTTATCAAGAATTATATAATTCTACTTTTTTAAGAGATCACGTGGCTAAACTATCTTATGATGCCCTAAAACAATCTATAAAAGATAATAGTAATACTTTAGCCGATCAATTAATTGATACAGGGGCTATAGATCTTACATTAGCAAATGAAATTGGAATAACTAAAGAAGATACTGATTCAACCACTAATATTCATGTTGTAAATAGCCCTGTTTCCAAATTAACTACTGAAGATATTAAGCTCTTAGGTGCTAATGGATTTACTGGTTCTGAGACTGAAATCGCTGATGCTATAAAGCAGTGGCAAATAAATAACATGATCTATGCTTCGAGTTCTGAAAATTATCCAGACGTTTCTTATTCTATGCGTTGGAATTATGCTTTTCCTAATACCTATACTGTAATGGATATGCTATCTAATATGAAAGATGGTAATAAATACTACGGTATATGCTATCACTACGCAATTATTTATGCTGCTATCGCTGATTATTATGGGTTAAACGTAAGAATTACCAATACCACTGTAAAACCAAGTGATGTATCTACTAATTCTTTTTATGAAGCTACCTCTAAAGGCCTATCATTAAAAGAATTTGAACACTACACTAACTGGATTACTAAAAAAGGCTTATCTATTATAGATTATCCATATGAAGCAGTACGACTAGTTATGGGAGAAACTGCTCTACATTACCGAGCTGAAGTCAATATAAATGAAAGTTGGATTCCTCAAGATGATTATAACCCCGTTACAAAAGGATCTTCTAACTATGACTATATAGTTACTAACTGGAATGAAGGGTATCAAAAAGAAGCTTTTGATGATTATGTAAATCGTTTAAACAATGGAGAAGATCTAAAAGGTGAAGGATTCTCTTCAGCTTATGAAGAATTTCTAGAAGGACGATTAATTAAAATTGAAACTGGCGAAGCAAAAAAATATATAGGAATAACTGATGATGCCAATCAAACTAAAAGAGCATCTAATATCGATGAATTGTTACAAGGCTTAGGTCTAGTTCCTTATTTTGATACTAAAGAAAAAATAATCGACTTTTTCCAACAAGCAGATTGGGTAAAAGAAGAAATTGATGAGGCTTTTGAAGTCAAAGAAAAAATTGAAACTGCTACAGGTCAGCGCTTTTACATAATTTGTGATTTAATGATCTATTCTGAAGTAGAAACTATAGAATATGCAACATACGCCGAACAATACTTAGCCTTCTCAGGTGAAGAAATAAACGAAGATACTTTTAACAACTATATAAAATAGAATAGTAAAATTCTCCCTTTTTGTTAGACAGTAAATAATAAAACTGTTTGTCATGAAGGGAGTCTTTTATTAAATGAATTATTCCCAATACTCTTCTGTATCCTCTAAAGATATATTTATTACTTTATCATTTTTATAATTTATTACTATCTCTACATCATCATTAACTTCAATACTGGTAGCAACGTAATTCAAAATTAAATTATTGAACTGTTTTATACTCATTGATTTTATATGCTTTGTCTTATTTAACAATTCCTTTAAGTCCTTGGTTGCTATCATCCAAGCATGCTGGTCAATATACAGAGTATAATAATCGATATCTAGTTCTTTACCTTCTTCCAAATCAACTTTCAATTTATCAATATGATCTGTCGTTAATTTAATATATGATTCATCATATAAACTTGGATGTAGTTGCTCAAACACAATATACTTATTCCCAAAAACTAATCTTATTAATAAATTAGTTTTCAATTTGATGATACCTTGTATATCGCTATATTGCTTTAATCCTCGTTTCCCATATGTGATTGAGCATTCATACAGTTCATATTCACGCTTTACATTCTGTATGATTTTTCTAATTAGTTTTACTGGCAATGTATAATTAAACTCCTGATATCTATCTCCCAATTGTTTATATAATTCTTTTGTTACGATTCTAAACTCATTATCTCTTTTTATTCCAATGCAGTTTTTATCCATTCTCTCATCAGATTCTTTCTTACTAACTTAATCATCTTTATAATTTCCTATCTATTTTAATTTTAAACTATCTAAGAAATACCATATCATCTGTGTTATTTAATAAGCTAAGTACTTCATGTGTCGTACTTGCTATAAAATAATATAAAATGTATATTAAGTTCTTCCAATCCTAAACTAAAAATAACCTATACTATTATGCATAGGTTACTTTTATAATTATACAGTTTTTAAACCGCTCCAAATGATATAAATCTTTTACTAACATATCCATATTGACCTGTCTCAATTCTGTATACACTAGCCCAATTTCCAGTGAAATAATTTACAACTACTTCTTCACCGAATTCAAAAACGCCTAATGTTGTAGAAGATGCATTTGCTGATGATTTAAACGGTACATTAAACCCTTTTATATACCCAGGTGCAGGAAGACCACTTTGTAGATTCACAATCTCGATTTGATTATCTGTATTAATAGTGGTTTTCGCATAAGTAGCAGTATTAAATGTTAATATCATTCCTATTACTAATGATAATATTAATAATTGTTTTTTCATTTTTAATTTTCTCCTTTTTTTATTAGTAATATAATATTCTTTCATTTTAAAACATTATATCCTTTTTAAAAGTTAATTAATTACTATCATTATCTTCCTAGAAGATGTAACCAAGTTTCTGTACCAATTATACCATCACAAGTGATCTTCTCATTTTCTTGAAATGTTTCAATAACATCTTTTGTCATTGTTCCAAAATCACCATCAACATCTAAGTAATAAAAACCATACTTATCCTTTAGTTGATATTGAACTGCTTTTACCGCATTACTTTTTGTTCCATATTGTAAAGTTACTATTAATTTTAACCAAGTTTGTTCCCCCACTATACCATCACTAACTAGTCCATTTGATGCCTGAAAGTTTTTGACAATTGATTTTGTACCTGAACCAAAAATGCCATCAGCAGATAAGTTATAGCCTTTAGATTTCAAAAGATATTGTAAAGAGGTCACATTAGACCCAGAATCTCCTTTTTTAACAACTGGCCATGTGACTGTTGTTGCATTGACTGTAACACTACTTAATGTCATTACAAAGACAACTAGTAGTAGTGTTAACACTCTTCCCTTCTTTCTTTTCATATACATTTCCTCCTTTTAATTATCAATACATTACATATACTATCACATACACTTAGAAAATATTGTAAATTTCTGTATTCAACCTTATAAAAATATCGCAAAAAAAGACAAGCTATTCTCTAAAAGCTTCTACTACTACTTTATATTTAAATGGTATATATTAAAACCATATTAATTACTCTACTTCACTAAATAAGTTCTTAGCAAATCAATTTGTAGAATCCTTATAAAATCCTTAAATTTATAGTTTATCATTAAAACAGAAACATCAAACAATCAATACAGAAAGGAGAACTTACTATGATTAGTTCAAATAAAAGCAACAAAATAAAATCAATTATTTCTATTACTATTATTACTATGATAACGTGTATATTTTTTACCGGGTGTTCTATTACTGATTATACTCTTAATAAAATCTGTGAGTATGGAAGCAAAGATAAGATTGTATGTACAGTAAATGAAGCTGATGCAACCCAGATTGTTTATGATGAAGTAACCTATCAAGTTTTAAGCGAAACTGTTGATAGATCAGAAATAGGTGGTTGGAGAGGTGTATTCAAAAAGATTACTGTACTAGATGAAAACTACAGCATCATAAACCAAGTTAAAATGAAAGCTACTCCTACCTCACAGATTAAAGATATATTAAAAGATTTGCCTCAAAAAGCAAAATATATAGTTCCCTTTTACAATGTTCTTTCAACTAAGGATACGGATGATGACGAAGCAATTGTTGTCCAACTCTTCAATGGTTTTTATAAGGCTGTGCCTGTAGAATTAAAAAACGAAGATGAAGAAAGAATAACATTCACTGAGGAAACTATTGAAGAAATCACAACTAAATTTGAATGGTAATTGTTTATAATAAAGGTTGATTTTAACATAGTATCAAGCTATACTAATCTTTATGTAAAGGAGTGGAAGAATTGGTAAAAATACTCGCTATTGATGATGAACTTGATATATTAGCACTTATAAAAAATTCCCTTATAAAAGATAATCATATAGTAGTTACTGAAAACTTGGTGGATAATATTGATCCTAATAATCTTTCTGATTACGATATGATATTGCTTGATATTATGATGCCAGGTACAGACGGGTTTACTTTTTGCCAGAATATCCGTAATATTGTTGATTGCCCAATAATCTTTTTAACCGCAAGAACTACGGAATCTGACATAATTAACGGACTTGCCCTTGGAGCAGATGATTATATTACCAAACCATTTGGTACAGGGGAACTAAGGGCTAGAGTTAATGCTCACCTGCGTAGAGAACAGCGTGAAAAACATAGCATACTCTGTGCGTCAGGAATAAGATTTGACCTGTCAGCCAAAGAAGCAACGATTGAAAACCAGAAGATACCGTTCACAAAATCTGAATACAATATTTGCGAATTTTTAGCTAGAAATCGTGGACAAGTATTTTCTAGAGATCAAATATATGAAGCGATTTATGGTTACGAAAGAGAAAGCGATGTTTCAACAATAGCAGAGCACATTAAAAATATACGTGGAAAGTTATCGGTTTATAATTTTGCTCCTATTTCAACTGTTTGGGGGATAGGTTACAAATGGAATTAAAAAAAAGACATCTTCCACTGAACTTTATTTTTTTTAAATATCTTTTTTCTATGGGAATGGTACTTGTTGCAGCTTTTATTATACCCTACATACTTTTTTCCATGGGTACAAAGATGGGATGGTATACTTACGCAAACTCAGCAGAAATTCAAGCTAAAAGTATAGCAAAAGAAATTACCGAGTCAAAAGATTTCAACAACTCTGTAATTCCAACTTCATGTACCTATTCTTATTTAAGCAATGATTTTTCAGTGAAAGAAACCAATATGGAAACAGAACAATTAAATAATTCTATTTTAACTGCAAAAGGAGAATATGTACCTGTATCCCAAGATAATTGTTATCTTGTAATTAAACGCGATGAAGGATATTGTGTTCTCCAATATTATTTACATTCAAGTTACAAAAATCATTGGATGGAACGAAATCTGCCAAACCCTGATAAAATACTAATTATTTTATGCATAACAAACTGCTTGATAGCTTGTTTTATAGTTACAACTCTTTTCGCAAAACGTATAAAAAAGCAGCTTATACCCTTGATGAACGCTACTGAAAAAATCAAGGAACAGGATCTTGATTTTGAACTTGGAGTATCAAATATTAAGGAGTTCAACAACATACTTTTATCATTTTCAGATATGAAAGAAGAACTAAAGAATTCTCTAGAAAATCAATGGAGAATAGAACAGACAAAAAAAGAGCAAACTTCTGCACTTGCTCATGATATAAAAACACCTCTCACAATAATTAGGGGCAATGCTGAATTACTTAATGATACTAATCAAACAAATATTCAAAAAGAATATACTCAGTATATTTTAAAAAATGCTCAACAAATGCACCAATATCTCCAAATGCTTATAGGTCTTACTCAAGCAGAATGTGGATATCAAATACACTTACATAATATCAATACAAAACAGTTTATAAAAGATTGTAAATATCAATCACAAGGACTTGCTTATGCAAAACAGCTAAATATTAATTTCAGTTGCATTGATATACCTGAAACCTTTACTGCTGATTCAGCGTTGCTTCATAGAGCAATTATGAATGTTATATCCAATGCCTCAGATTATTCCCCGAAACAAAGTGAAATTAAAATCTCTGTAGAATGTTTTGATGAATGTATTAGATTTCTCATAACAGATATGGGAAAAGGATTTTCTCCTTCTGATTTAAAACATGCAACAAATCAGTTTTATATGGGTGACACAAGTAGAAATAAAAAAACTCATTATGGTATTGGCTTATATATTACAGAATCAATAGTTAAACTACATAAAGGTACTCTACTAATTTCAAATTCTCCTATTACTTGTGGTGGTGAAGTTACAATTGAAATTCCAGTATAGGGAGTTTTCTTCCTTTAATAAGATTCAAAAATCGTGGCTGCTAATCCTCAATAGATTGCAGCCAAATTCACCCTATCTTAATGCAATTTTTCATATTTAACTATCTTACCATCTTTGTAATAAACTATGTAATAACCTTTTGTCGTCTCAATGGAAATATCAATCAATTCTCCTCGTAATCCTCCATCTCTCCCAATTCTCATAATATTAGTATCGTCTATTTCTAATACATCAACCATTTTATTAATGGTTTGAACTTGTGGTTTGTTATAGATTTCTTCCATATTATTCTGTTTCAATAATATAAAACAAGCAATGAAACTTAGTGCAAATATGGCAAATTCAATGAAATTACGTTTAATACTAGATCTTTGTTTACAATTTGCCATAATTGCAATCACCATAAAAACATTGAAAACATTATAGATTAATACCAATTGGCTGATGTTAATTAGTATAAAAAGATAAATCACAGGAATAACAATCATCATTATCAACCTAACAAATAATTTTGATATAAACCACTCTCTAGATATAGCTGTAAACATTATATGCATTAACAAAAACGAACCTGTAACTATTAAAAAATCTGTAACTGCATCTGTGATAAAATAACTTATTACTGTATACAAACTATATTCAATGAAATATCCACTGTAAAATAATACTTTATATAATTTTTTACCGTTAGTTTTATAACTCCATTCAATATAATATTGTACTAACGTTAAAATAACAATTATTAACAAAATTCCATATATCATCATAATCTTTTCTCCATTATATATTATCTCGTATTAGTCTTTCATAATATATCTTAGCATTCCAACAGGATTATTTATAAAATCCTTCATCACTCTATAATGCTCGGTCTCTTCATAATCTATTTTTTTATAATCATCATCTAGACTATAGATGATAGCATTGGGATAACTCATTATTATTGGTGAGTGGGTTGCTATAATAAATTGTGAATCATCCATAACTAATTCATGTAACTTTCTTAATAAAGCAAGTTGTCTTGTTGGTGAGAGAGCTGCTTCTGGTTCATCTAGTATATAAATTCCTTTACCTCCAAACCTATAAGTAAGTAGTGACATGAATGACTCACCATGAGATTGTTCATGTAGAGATATACCACCATAAGATTCTATTATAGGGGGTCCAAATCCTCCTTCATTATCTAACTGCTCAATATTAGAAGCTACATTATAAAAACTTTCTGCTCTTAGAAAATAACCATCACCAGGTTTTTTCACTCCTTTAGTAAGCCGTAAAGATTCTGACAAGATCGAATGTGTTTCTTGTGTGCTAAAATTAAAGTTTTTACTACCTCCCTCAGGATTAAACCCAAATGCTACAGCAATTGCTTCTAATAATGTTGATTTACCACTACCATTCTCACCAATAATATATGTAACATTGGGATGCAACTCTAATTCATTTAACTCACGCACAGCTTTTAAACAATATGGATATTCCTTGCAATTAATGCCATCTCGCTCTAGTTTAATCTTACGGATATATTGATAAAAACCCTTTTCCAGCATATTATTCACTTCCTATCTATAATAAATGTCTACTAGTAATCTATATTCATACTACTCTTCTATTTGTAAAACTTCTTTTGGCACTTTGTTGAACAGTGGACTAACTGATTCTCTCCTGTGTATCCTTCTTATAGTCTCAGCGAATAGTGGTGCAACTGAAATTATCTTAACTTTTTTACTTTCCATAACATATGGATTGTATACTGAATCAGTAGAAATAAGCTTCTCTATTGGACTATTCTCAAGCTTTGTAACTCCTTCTTCATTCAGAAGAATATGAGATAAGCAAGCAAATATTCTCTTTACTCCACGTTTTTTTAATTCATCAGCTAGGTCAATTAATGTTCCTCCAGAAATACTAAAATCATCAACAATCAATGCATTCTTATTTTTTACATTACCTACTATTTCAATTATCTTAGCATTTTCGTCATGTCCTTCTCGTTCTTTATCACCAATCGCTACTGGTAATTTCAGATACCTTGCAAATTTTCTAGCTTCTTTTGCAAAACCTGAATCTGGTGATACAACTACTAAATCTTCTATTTTTAAAGAATTGATGTATTCACATAATATTGGTAAAGCAAATAAATGATCCACTGGTTTCTTAAAAAATCCCTGTATCTGTGGACTATGCAGATCCATAGTAACAACTCTATCCGCTCCCGCTAATTCAATACATTCTGTACATACTCTACCACGTATTGATACTCTTGGTTCATCTTTCTTATCTCCTTTGGCATAAGAAAAATAAGGCATAATTACTGTCACTGAATTAGCACTTGCTCTTTTGAATGCATCTATCCAAAATAATATTTCAGTAAATTCATCATTAGGTCGCAATCCAATAGACTGTACAAGATATACATCTTTATCTCTAACTGTCTCCTCAACTTTTACATATATATTACCTTCGCTGAATGTAATAACTCGTGACTTTCCTAACTGCGAGTCTAGATAAATACAAATTTTCTCAGCAAACTCTTTACCTGTACTTCCTGCAAATACTTTTATTTCACTTTTTGTATCCAACCTAACCACTCCTTATCCTTATCATTATCATTATCAGCTACCTTACATATTTATATTTAACTCCTGAAAACATTTTTCTAACAAGTCATTTGATATTTCTTCATAAGAATCACCTATACATGTTTCAAACATCCAGGTATTTTCTTTTTCTATCAAATATGGTGTAATCCCTACACCTACCTTATTCATAACCCCTACTAATATTTCTTCAATATTATCAATCTCTTTACTGCAATGTACATGAAACATATTTGATACAGGCATTTTTGGCATGGTATAAACTCCATTAATACTATTAAAATATTTAGCTACTTCTTTGGCATGATTATAATAATCATCCATTTTACTAATTCGCTTATCCAACCAATACTCAGCACTAATAATATACGGATATAAACTTATTAAATCTCCACCATATCTTCTTTTCCATGTCTTCGACTCTTCCATAAATTCCTTAGGACCTGCTAATATAGCACCTGCTACACCGCCGATACTCTTGTAAAATGAAACATATACACTGTCAAAACCAGCACATATCTCTTTTAACTCTTTATGGTAATACGGAGTTATTTCCCATAACCTTGCACCATCCAGATGTGTCCTTATGTTATTTCTCTTACAATAATCCAAAATCTCATTTAGTTCTTCCCAATTTGGAAGTTGTCCACCTATACCTCTTTGAGGTAACTCCACAAGTAATGTTGAGATATCTGTTCCCACCTTCTTTAAATCTTCTATAGTGAACAACCGATTTTCCTTTCCTAATAGTACAGTCTCAATATTATGAAGTTTCTTCAAACCATCTTGCTCATAAATCTCCAAATGGCTTAGTGGATGATATGCTACCCTATATATTTTTTTCTCATCACACCACATGCGAAGTGCAATCTGTTGTGCCATTGTTCCGCTTGGAAAAAAAACAGCTTTCTCTTTACCCAACATTTTGGCTACTTTGTCTTCAAAGTCATTAATTATCGCTCCATTGCCATAAAAATCTATTGGCTTATCTTCATCTACATTTTCCATAGGAATCTGTAATTGCCCGATACTATATTTTCCATTACCATTCAACTTATATCTAGTATTTTTATAAGCTTCAATTAACATTTCACTCATCATTTATCCTCCTAGTTTATTGGCATTTCCTTTCAACTGATATAGAGACAACTCTTTTTGAAGCTTAACAATTCTATCTTCTAACTCTATAACCTGTTCTTTATAATAGTCTAATTCATCTATAGATAGATATGGGAATTCTGTTATCTTCATATTAAAATAATCACATATACCTTTTGTTATTGCTTTAGCATATTTATCATGCCATGGCCTGTCTTTCATTTGTTTAGCTTCTTCCAGATAATCCATGAATCCTAACTCTAATAATACGGTTGGAACTTTGGTCATTTGTATTATATCCCAATTACCTTCTTTAACACTTCTATTGTATAACTTGGTATCATTAATTAGGTTATTATGTATTCTTCTTGCTAATTTTTCCCCTTCAGTACCAAATTTAAAACAATATGTTTCTATTCCCTTGGCATAACTTTGCCACTTACGATTTATACCATTTTTACGTATAGATATCATTATATCCGCATTACTTTCATTACATACTTCTACCCTATCTTTTACACTTTTGTCCTTATAGATGTTATCATTGGTCATAATAACTTTTATTCTATTGAATTCTAGGTATTTAGCTACTCTATACATTATTGGATAATTCTGTTCTGCTTCATGTATAGTACTTCCATCTTCAAATTCAGGAGTTGTTTTATCACATGAATAGAATCCGTGACCTGCGTCAAGACATACAATTCCATTTTTATTGTTTTTCACTACTTACCCTCCCCTTATTAAATTTATCAAATTATTTTTACAAATAATTTGATAATACAAATAAATATATGATTATATAATATATTTTAACATATTATATAAATTAATCTACCTTAACCTAATCAGCATACTTATTTTTGTTACGAAGATTACAATTTCATTATTCATGTTAAATTCTATATCTAATATAAAAAAGGTTACTTTATACAACTATTGTTGTTAAAATAACCTTCCTGTATATACTATACTTTAACAATAAAATTCACATGAACTTCTAGTATAGTTGCTATAATAATGAATAATAGTGATCTTTTAACTTTGATAACTGATTAATGCTATCATTAAGACCTCCTAGCCGGTTTCTTCTAATCCATAATTTCTGATGCTCAACAATAATAACACCAATATCTTCAATCATCTCATTTAATAAACCCTCTTTATTCTCTATTTCCTTTTGACCCATCGCCAATTTGAATTTACCTAATTTACATCCATGTCTAATGAATCTTATAGTATTTTTAAACTCACTATAAATAAGATTAGAATCTTCACATCTCATATTAGTTTTATCAAGCTGCCTTTCTAATTGCTCTATATATTCTTCTATACTTTCAATGTCTTCCTCTTTCATATCATTAATATCTGCAGAAACATTTAAGAACTTGTTTATCTCTATATCAGTAACTAGTATTTTAGATATATAGGTACTGTTAAACATCTTTTTGGTCTCCTTGAGATAATAATTACCCAAATCCATTACAAATTGTCCCATTCTATTATTTTCATCTTCGAATACCATTTGATTCAAATAATCAGCAATATCAACGTCTTTATTTTTTTCAACATCCCAGCTTAACGCCGCTCCATACACAAATCCTGGATAGCTTACACATGGATATTGCCAATGTCCATTACCTCCCCAATCAGTGTTCAAATAACCTATAGCATTATTTTTCTTACCACTTATGGCTGCATTATAGAGATTTTTTTTCATATTATTCATCCTACCTGAAATTGATTCCCAACTACTTGTCCCAGGGCAGACATAATAAGGAATACCTGACTTTTTATATTGCTTGCATCTGATATCAAATGGATGCTCTTCTTCATATCCCCACTCTAAAGTAATAATATCTTTGGGAAGTTCATCTATTAGTTCAGGATACTCATTTATTATATCTCCCCAAAACATCATTTTCTTTCCATGTTTTTGAACTAACTCATTTAATTTCAACAGAAATTCAAGATAGATTTTTCCTCTTCCTTCTTCTTCACATACATTTTTACTGAATCCCCTACCTAACTCACAAGTTTCATCACATCCCACATTTATCCATGAAGATGTAAAATAAGGAAGAAAGTCATCATACATTTTCCCAATCAGCTTCAATGAATTATCATCATTTGGATTCAAGGTACCTGGATCCCTATGTACATTATCTATTGAATTTGTATAACCATCTGGACATTCAGCTAGATGATTAAATTCTTTCCTTTTCAACCAATCAGTCATATGTCCAAAACTATTATGATTTGATACTAATTCAATATGTCTTGCTCTACAATACTCATCAATCTCCATGATTTCTTGCCCTGTAATAGGAGTTTTATCTTTCCAAACCTCTGGAAATGAAGGATAAGCAAAAGAAAATCCTTCTACATATAATTGCAAATGATTAAGCTTTAATTCAGCCATGAAATTAATTAATTCCAACAATTCCTTAATGGTAGGAATTTTGTTCCTGCTAATATCTACCATAATACCTCTTACTTGATAATCGGGTCTATCTTGTATTATTAAACAAGGTAGTGCTCCTCCGTATTGAGATATGATTTGTTTTAGGGTCATTACACCATAAAATGCACCAGCTGGTTTTGAGTAGACTATTTCAATACTATTTGGATTGATTTTTAATATATACTCTTCGCATTTTAGTGATTCTTTTTGGATAAACATGATTCCTGTACTTCTCGTTTTCCTCTTTTCTATAATAATAGGAATATATTTTTTTACTTCTTCATTAACAATTTCTTGAAGTTGTTTAGCAATAAAAAACATTTCTTCTTTATTACTATTATTAATTATGATAAGACTTTCATTAATGTAATAAAACTTTTCCTCTAAAATTTGTAGCTCTTTTGGAACTGGTACCAATAACATAACAATCCTCCATACATTAAATTGAGAAGAAGATAAATAATAATTTATCTTCTCACTCTTACTCTTTTAGTTATATAAGTTTAATTTCCATATACTTGAAACTCAAATATTGAATAACCAAACTCTGTTCCTCTCTTCAAACCATACATTCTTACATATTTAGCATCTATAGGTGTAAAGAATACATCGTCTGTACCACCATCACCTATTGTATTAGAATATACATCTGTCCAGCTTACAGCATCATTAGATACCTGTATCTTATATTCTTTTCCAAAAGCATACTCCCATTTCAATTTGACTCTATCAATATTGTAAATATTTCCCAAGTCAACATTTATCCATTCAGAGTCGTTAAAATTACTAGACCATCTTGTTGTAAGAATGCCATCAACTGCATTACTCGCATGAAATTCTGTTCCTGTTTCAACTGATGAAGAAGTTATAGTTTTATTAAACGCAAGATTCTCTCCTGATGAGGGTATATTTTCATATACTTCAAATTCCCACAAGGAATATCCACAGGTATCAAAATACCTCTGTATACCGTACATCCTTACATATCTTGTATTGACGGAAGTAAAATTAATATCATCATGATCTCCATTACCTGCATTTTGTACATATATATCTGTCCAATTTACTGTATCATCTGATACTTGGATTTTGTATTTTACTCCATAAGCTGCTTCCCATTTTAATACTACGCTATCAATATTGAATTCCTGACCTAAATCTATATATATTGCCTCTGTATCACTATGATTACTTGACCATCTAGTTGACGAATTACCATCCACTGCTTGATTAGCTGTATAGCTTGTTCCTGCTTCAACCGAAGTGACTGCAACATTTTTATGTAATGCAAGATTCTGTCCTGCTATAGGAATATCTTTTACATCAACTTCACACTCTACGTAATAAGACGAATCTATAGTACTTGTTCCTCTTATTGTTGCTATTCCTTCAGATATTGCAGTAACTATTCCATCGGTATCGACTACAGCTACACTAGAATCACTGCTCTGCCAAGTAAATGTTGAATTTTTATTTAATAGACTGCTTATTGTGGTCATCAGTGACAACTGTTTCTTTGTACCTTTTCTTAGTACTAAATGAGAATCACTCAAACTCACTTGTGATGTAGCATTCAGCCATCCACCTTGTGTATCTGTAGTATTGACAATTTGGTTAAACAATGGATAAAATCCAGTAGGAGCACTTGGATAGCTGGTTTCGTTATTCAACCATTGATTATCACCTTTGTTCAGATTCTGCCCAGAACTCCAAACCATATTATTTGATATTGTCGTATTATCAACACCATCATCCATATAAAGAGGATACAACATATGTTTACCTGGATTTGATTTATATACTATATTTTTATTATAAATATTATTATTTCCACAGAACCAAGCATATAATGCTCCTCCATCATCCATTAACATCATATACTCATCCACAATGTTATACTCAATTACATTATTGTCTGAATGATAATACTGTCTAGCACTCTCACGTGTTAAGTCTTCATCTGGTAATTCATCGAATCTCAATTTATACTGGGCTTCACAGTTTCCATAAGTATCAAAACAAGAATAACTGTTTGTGTGGCGCTTATTTATTTCTTTATAATTAGCACCAGAAATATTGATTGCAATATAAGGTATGTTATAAATATAATTATACTTTATAGTATTGTTGTTGCTTCCGTATATAGATATTGAGGCTGAGTGGGAATATCCTCCTTCCCCTGTATCGTGTATATAATTTCTTTCTATTACATGATTTTTATTCAAATCAGTTGTTCCTGGACCATAACCGAATATTTGTATTCCTCCACAGCCAAGATTATTCAATTCATTACCAATAATAGATATTCTTTGGGCATAGTTATTCAAAGTAATAGCGTATGTTCCTGACTTAGATATTACATTTCCTTCAATTATACAGTCTCTTGCACCTTGAAGAACCAATGCAGCATCAGGATTTTCACAATTTCGTTTCAACCATTCATCTGGCCATTGATCTTCTGGCATACGATCCGTATACATCAATGTTAATCCTCTTAACTCAATATGATGAACTTGATTTTGCCACTGCTGCTGTTCTTCATCTCCTTGAAATCTTATTAATTCATAAAGAACGGGTGCAATAGCTTCTTTTCCATTCATCGTACCATCTTCAGGCCAATAATATATTTTACCGTCTTGACTGTTTATACACCATTCACCTGGCTCATCTAGAAATGGAATCGCATTTAATAGATTACAATAGCCTGCATCCTGATATGGATCCAAAGTATCTATCCAAGGTAAATAGGGATTTTTACTATGTGCACGAACTGTATTATTCACAGTATCAATATCTTTAATTACTGCAATTGTATTCCAATACCTTACAGGTAATAGGTTCATTTCTACATCCCCATTATTAGGTAGATTCTCAAGACTTACATCATCTCGAAACTTATACAATTGCCCTCCCGGTTCTGCTGGACCATATTCATTTTGGTTATTGTAAAACTTGTACCAATTTGACCAAATGTCAGTATTGTATTTTCTTGCAACTTGTTTGCTCTCCCCATTTACATATAAATAATGAGTTCTCCAATTTTGTTGAACATCCGCTACCCATAGATTACCTGCTGCTTCATTGGTTATACCTGGTACTTGAGTAGTTAATTTCGTCCATCCATTTATTTCTCTTCCACCAGTAATGACTGGTTTTTCTCCTGGGTAAGCCTCATAGATAATAGGCGATCCAGCTTCTCCTGAATCCTGTGGAGTCAATGTGAATGTATTTGTAAGATTATATTCTCCTTGTCTAAGATATACTTTGATTCCTCCAACTGGTAATCCACTGCTATTTTTCAATTCTCTGATAGCATCTCTAGCTTTTTCCAAAGAGGCAAAAGGCTGTGTTTCAGTTCCTGAATTCAAATCATTTCCATCTGGTGATACATAAAATATTTTTTGCACCTCTCCTTGTACATCTAAAAAATTGAAAAGACTGATAGAACAAATAAAAACACCCAATAATAAACCTAATATTTTCTTACTAAACATCATAAAACCTCCCTTTAGATTGAATTAAACCTATTTACTTAGTTTTCTTCCATTCATCAATTTGTCTTTGTAGTTCTATGACAATTATCTCACTACCTGCTTTTTCTAACTTATCAATAAATTCATTATAATATTTATCCAACTCTACAGAGCCTGTTGCAAGCAATGGAACATATTCATCAACTATTGCCTGACATTTAGCAATTTCTGATTTTACAGGTTCTGAATCAAATGAAAATCCTAATACTGGGGATGGTTTTGCTGCTTCATTAAGCTCTATTGTTTCTTCCCAAGTACCTTCTTTAACTCCCTTTTTATAATAAGCATTGAACTGATATCCAAATTCCCAGTCAATATTTGGATTATATGTTGAATTTTCAACAGGTTCTACATGATTTTCGTCTATTTTGTTATAGTGTTTTCCTTCTATACCATAGCAAAGCAGATTATACAGTTCTTTATCAGTATTGATGAGTTCTAATAACATCATGGCACGTTCAGGATTCTTTGATGTCTTACTTATAGCATGCATAGTACCTGCTCCTTGGTTTGAACCCAAATATGGTTCTCCGAAAGTTACAGTGATCCAATCAGAAGGCTTACTACCTGCTATTTGTGCTGCAAGATCACCTTCTACCCCTGGTTTATAGGTTCCACCAGTTTCTATTACATATTTTCCTGCTTTTCTTTCGGCAGCTGTATTTGTCACTGTCGCTAAATCTTTTCTCCAGAAATTCATATCATGCCATTTTTTAGCCAATTTGAAAATATTATAATATTCATCAATCTTATACTGATTAACTGCTGTTGCAGTAGAATCATCTATTTTAATAGCACCTGGTATACGTCTTCCTGTAAGTTCTTCTATTTTTATTTCAGAATCATAGAATAGAGTATCAAGACTGCTGTTTCCAGAATTCAAATTAATAGGTAATTTATCTGGTTCATTTTTAACAATTTCTTGTAGAAATGGTTCAATATCTGCAATTGTTTTCACACTGCTTGCATCAAATTTATACTTTTCTGCATATTCTTTATTAATAAATATTACAGGCTGGTGACAAGCAATTTGATAATTAATAAAACCATATATTTCTCCTTTTACTCTTACCGTATCCCATATTTTTTCTGGAATTTGTTTGTAAGCATTAGGCGAATATTTTTTCATGAGATCATCTATAGGTATAAATGCATTCTTACCAACATTCTGTAAATAGTTATTTAACCAATAAGATGTAAAACACAAATCAAATTCTTCCCCCGAAGCAATCATCAATTGAATTTTTTGCTGATAACTTCCCCAATCAGTTAATGTTATATCCACTGTTGCATTTATCTTTTCTTTAATCCTTTTATTGAATTCATCTACAACTTCAGATAATCCAGGTTGTTCTGACCCAGCTATATACCACTTTAATACTACTGGTTTAAGCTCCTCTACTGATTTTGTTGAATCAATGGAATCTATTTCAGTATTACTAGAATCAACTTTAGTTCCTTTAACTTTTGATTCTGATTTTTGACATCCTACCAATGTGCTTGTTAAAACAAAAACTAATACCAATACTAGAGATAAAAATTTACATTTCATTAAAAAGTCCCCCTTAAGATAAATTAATATTTTTATGTATCATTTCATAATCTATTTGCCACAGTCTTTTTCTGCTAGCAAGAAAAAGACTGTTGAAACCTAACCTTTTACTGACCCTACTGTTATCCCTTTTACAAAATATCTTTGAAAAAAAGGAAATAATATCAACATTGGACCTGCTGCAATAACACACATTGCCATTCTAAGTGATTCTGTAGGTATTTCTCTAACATTCACCCCAATAGAAGATGCTGCCTGCCGACTTAAGAAGTCTACGTTTGCCATAATTCTATATAATAAATACTGCAATGGCATTATATTAGTTTTATCAATATAGAGTAGACTCAGCCACCAATCATTCCAATAGGTAAAACAAATCAAAAGACCAACTGCCGCTAATGCTGGTTTAGAAAGTGGAATTACTATTTTGAAAAACGTACCCACTTCCGAAGCACCATCAATCCTTGCGGCTTCTACAAGAGCTAAAGGTATTGTAGAAAGGAAGCCTTTAAGAAGTATTACATACCAAGCATTAATTGTATAAGGTAATATTAATGCCCATATAGTATTTTTTAAATGTAGATAATTAACTATTAATATGTAAGTTGGAACAAGTCCTCCATTAAATAATAATGTGAAGAATACAATGAATGAAGTAATTCTACTATACCTATAATCTTTTCTTGACATAGTATAAGCAAGCATAGTACTTAAAAAAAGACTTAATAATGTTCCAAATACTGTTATAAAAATTGATACTCCATATGAATTAATTATCTGCCATGGATTATTAAAAACATATTTATATGCGTTAACTGTTACATTAGTAGGTAATAATTTATATCCATATTCCAAAATATCTCTTTCACTTGTTAATGATATGGATATAATATATAAAATTGGTATAACAAACAATATACTTATTACAATAAAAATAGCATTGATTATGTATTCATTTAAATTACTTTTTTTACTATTCATTTCTTTCACCTTCTAAAATAAAGATTTATCTTTATCAAATCTCTTAACTATAAAATTTGATATCATCACAAGGATAAAGCCCATAATGGATTGATAAAATCCAACAGCTGAAGCCATTCCTATATCACCAGTAGTTTTTAGTGACCTATAAACATAAGTATCAATAACATCAGTTACTTTAAAAAGAGCTCCAGAATTTTTGGGTAGAAAATAGAACATACCAAAATCTGCGTAAAATATTTTACCAATATTCAAGAGGACAAGCATAATTACTAGTGGAGATATAAGTGGCAGTGAAACATTCCATACTTGTTGCCATTTAGATGCACCATCAATTTTAGCAGCCTCAAAATAGACAGGGTCAATATCAAGTAATCCTGTATAATAAAGCAAGCAAAAATACCCCACATTTTTCCAAATATATGCTATGAATAATATCACTATCCAGTATTTATATTGTAAATACCATTCAATGGGCTGTGAACCTATGTTTGTTAAAAATGAATTAATACCTCCAAACTCATAATTCATGAGAGCATATGCAGCATAGCTGGCAACAACCCATGATATAAAAAATGGAAAGAATAAAATAGTTTGATATAACTTTACAGCTCTTCTATTTAACTCATATAACATAAGTGCACATATAATAGCAATAATAGTTCCAGCAATTATAAATAATAAGTTCAATAAAATAGTGTTTCTAGTAACTCTCAAGGCAGCATCTGAAGTAAAAAAGAATTTAAAATTTTCAAATCCAATCCACTTACTTAAGAATATGCCCTTATCATAGGTATAATCTTTAAAAGCTATTATTAATCCTACCATAGGAATATATGCAAAAATAATAATAAAAACCAATCCTGGTAAACTCATAAAGAATAACCCTTTATTCTTTTTAAATTCCTTTGATGCTTTTTTATAAGAAATCATAGAGCTATTCAACCTCTCTAATTAATATTACCAGCAATCAGGGCCCTAATTTGCTATAACCTTAGTATAGAGTTGGTTTGTAAAATTGTATATTATAAAAAATATAATTTATTATAATATCAATTATAATTTTTGATATTTATTATAAAAAGTAAAGATTGTAATAGAAAATCCCTTATTAAAAGGGATTATAGATAGGGAGAAACAGCAGCTTTTAATGAATATTGTTTTGGCGTAACACCATATTTCTTTTTGAATAAGGCATAAAAATATGTTTTATTTTCTATTCCTATATATTCAAGTATCTCATTAATAGACATCTTGCTATTTTTTAATAACTCTGCAGCTTTTTCAAGTCTTACATTATTTATATATGCACCTATAGATATTTTCATATATGATTTAAATACATTACCTAGATAACCTTGAGAGACTTTTAATATCTCTGCTATTTGAGATAGGCATAATCCTTTATCAGAATAATTTTGATGTATTATATCTTTTACTGTCTCTACAAGGATAACCTGTTTTTTTTCATTACCCTCGTTAGGTTTGATAGAAAATGATTCTATCAGTGACTGAATAAAAGTTTTATACTCATCAAGATATTCTATTTGACTTGCTCTTAATACTATATTTTCAATATCTATATCTACTGGTTCAAACCTCAAGAGATTTATTTGTGTATAAGTCTCCTTAATGGTAGTAGTCAATTTTAGTATAGAAACAGTAATATTATCATGATGAAGTCCAGAAATTTCTTTGTATATTTTGATTAAGACTTCATTTATATCTTTTTTAATGCCTGAATTTATTGCCTCCAATAATTTCTTTTCAAGGTCACTAGAATAACTATAATCAGGATTACTTCTATTTGCTTTAACCATTTCAGGTGTGATAATAGTTTTATTACAAAAAATATATTTATATTTCATGTTTTCTACAGCTTCTTTATAAAACTTTTCTAACATATGTATATCATTGCAAATAGTACTTATGGAAATTGAAAATGACATATTAAAATATTTCATAAACTTATTCTGTGCAATAGTTAGTTTACCAATTAAATCTTTGTCATCATCTTCCCCTTTAATATTACTGACAATTACAGCGATATTACCTTGTCTCATATCAATAGCTGTATTTTCATATGGATCCGATAGTATTTCTGTAGTTATATTCATTATAGCAAATAAATATAGTTCTTTATCCTCTTTAGATTTATGTTGAAGTTCTAATTGATTATCAATATTTAAAACGCAAAGTACGAATTTATTGTCAAAGTTCAGATTAATACTTTTTTCTTCTTTTGCTTCCTTCAATTCATTCTTAGATATAGATGAACTATTAATCAATAATTTTCTTAAAAAATAATTTTTATAAATTACATTTTTTTTATTTTTTTCTTTATTTAATCTTTTTAATTCCGTGTTATAGTATTGATATGTATTTTTAAGTAATGCTATTTCATCATTATTAGCAATTTGCTTATCTTCATTTTTTAATTGAGATATGAGACTTCCTACTGGTTTATATATTTTGCTTGTTATTATTATTGATAATATTATAGTTATAAATAAAAATAGAATTGTTATCAACAATATCCCTAATTTCATTTTAGTAATATATTCAAAAACTTGTTTATGGGGTTTAACATTTATGATAGTCCAATTGACCTCTTCTATCTTCATATATGATACTAAGAACTTTTCATTGGAAATTTTGCTTGTAAAATATCCTATATCACCATTCATATTATTTACTACATCTTTTTTAATATCTGATTCATATTCAGGTTTTAGACTAAAATTATTATCTAGATTAATTATTTCATTTTTATCATTTAGAATATATATACCTTCATCATTATAGTCATTTAATGAATTAATCATCTTGATATTATCAAAAAGCCATTCAGCTTTTATATTGAATATTATTGAGCCATCTATTCCTCTTTCTTCATCATAATTATCATATAAAATATATGTAAAGACATCGTCAACGTTAATTTCTTTATCATCTTCGTTAATTAAATTGATATTTCTATAAATAGGAGTTAATTTGGGTGGACATTGATTTTGATTATTCATCATATTTTTCAGATATTCATCTTTAAATTCTAATCCTTGAAATGTAGAAAAGAATTGATTATTAGTTTCATTATATATAAAAATAGAATGGATGAAATCATTCGTATTTTGTATTGTATCTCTTAGTCTATTGGTTAGTTTTAATAATTCACCATAATCTTGGTCTTTTTCATACATCATATATCGAATATACGGTGTAGAATATGTTGATAAACATAATTTTTTAATCATGTTATCCATATGCTCAACATTATATTTAATTTGATAGAGTACTTTTAAATTAGTTTTATATTCATTTTCAATAGCTTTACCTTGGAAAAAATTAATTATACTAAAAGAAAAAAGATTAATTATGATAATAAAACTACAAGTTATTGATAAAAATATATACCGAAAATATTTTCTTAGTCTAACATTTGAGATAAACATTAATAATAACCTCTCTCTTGTATATAGTTATTTTTTAGAATAAAATCATATTAAAATTCTACCAAAAAAAATATTTTTTTGCAATATAATACAAAAAAACTTAAATTTAAGCGTTTTTCTAAACAAACTAAGAATTCAATTTTTTATATTAATCTTTTTATTATGTATTAGCACATCAATATATTTTAAAGATTTCTAGATTTTTTCATTTATATATCATAAAACTATTGACATTTATTGAATTTCTGATATAATATATTTTGCGTAATCGTTAATTAAATACTAGTATTTGCGTGAGTGGCTCAGTGGTAGAGCATCGCCTTGCCAAGGCGAGGGTCGCGGGTCCGAATCCCGTCTCGCGCTTTTTATTTAAATAGAAAGTGATGCTTTCTATTTTTTTGTGTTGTTTACTTTCCTTTAATATAATTGTAAATACTAAAAATAACGTAAAGCCCCTATATCATTCTAGGAGCTTCACATTTACTTTTACTTCATATATTGTTCAAAATATTCTTCATAAGTAAGACCTTTTTCATAAACATCTGTCGCAAGGTCTTCACCTAAATAACGAATATGCCATGGTTCATATTGATATCCAGTTATATCTTCTTTTCCTAATTTATAACGAATAATAAAACCAAATCTATGAGCATTTTCTGATAACCATATTCCTTCTTCTAATTCACCAAGTCTTTCTTCTAGTTTATAGTTAACTCCTGCACATGATACATCAATAGCTAATCCTGTTTGATGTTCACTTTGACCAGGTTTTGCGCTCACTTTGTTAGCAGCTTCATATCCTCTTTTATTCACGTTATAATTAAAAATTGTTTCCTGTCTCTTATAAGAACGATATCCTGAAACTCCTACAATCTCAATACCTTCTTCTTTTGCTTGTGCTACAAGCCTTTCCAATGCATGTGCTGCTTCTGCTCTCATATATCTTTTTGGATCTTCGTGAGTAAATGAGAATTTTACGTCTGGTTTAATTAAATCATCGGGCACATAGTCACTTGGTAAGTTTCTTTGTTTATTAACTAATACATGAATATCTTTTGGATCAGTTAATACTTGTTTTCCCTCTTCATCAATCATCACTGTATCATCATCACTGATATCGCTATTATCGTTATTAGTTTCATCAGGGTTATTATTCTCTTGTTTTGGTTCTTGTTTTGGTTCTTCTTTTGGTTCTTCTTTTTTAGGTTCTTGTTTTACTTCTTCAGTTGATTTCTCAACTACTACACTAACTGTAGCTTCGATGTTTTCATATACATATGTTATTGTTGCTTGATCATCTACTTCTGCTTTATCAGAAACAACTATATCTCCATCAATAACAGATACTTTATCTTCGCTATCAGAATGGATAAGTAAATTAGCATCATTAGTTAAATCTACTACATCTCCATCTGATAATACCCCTTCAACTTTTACATTGTATTTATCACCAATTTCAAGTGATAAACTCTCCTCAGATAGTCGTAATTCTTTTACACTATTCTCTTTTTCATCAGAAGTATTTTCTTGTGTTTCGTTATTTTTTTCAGTTTCAACAGCATTTTCCTGTGCAGTTACTTTGTTTGTGTCTTTTCTATCTTTTATGAAACCTATTGTTAGAATAAACACCAAACACAGAGCCCCTACAATCAAAACTATTTTACCAACTTTTTTATACATCCTCTCACCTCTTATGTTTTAATCTAAACATTATTTTAACATAGAGGATATTTTATTACAACATATTGTGACAAAATAATAAGTATAGTTACTATATCCTTTATAAACTAAGATTTTTCCTTATTAAAATTAACTATAATTAGTTTATATGTTTGTTTTTATTACAAAATACTACTTTTTTTCCATTAATTTATTAGTCATTTAGTATTTATCCTTAATTATATTTAGTTAGAAACATTGAAGATGATAATCCTTCTATAATTAAGTATTTATAAGAACAACCATATATCTTTTAAATACAAAAAAACCCTCTATACCATAGAGAGTTTAATATAAAAATTATTAATTTTTATTATTGAATTTTTGATTTTGCTGTTTCTACTAGGCTTGCAAAACTTTCAGAATCATTAACTGCCATGTCAGCTAACATTTTTCTGTTAACATTAACATCTGCTAACTTAAGACCATACATGAATTTGCTATATGATAATCCATGAACTCTAGTTGCAGCATTAATTCTAGCAATCCAAAGTCTTCTAAAATCTCTTTTCTTAAGTCTTCTTCCTGTATATGAATAAACACCTGATTTCATTACTGCTTGTTTAGCAGTTCTGAATTGTTTAGATTTTGCTCCTCTATATCCTTTAGCTAACTTTAATACTCTTTTACGTCTCTTACGTGTGTGTAAAGCACCCTTGATTCTTGCCATGTTTTTTCCCTCCTGTTCGGTTTATATTTAAAGGTATGGTAATAACTTCTTCATTACTTTTTCGTTAGACTTATCCATCATTGTAGCATGTCTAAGAGTTCTTTTCTTTTTAGCTGATTTCTTAGTCAAGATATGTCTTTTAAATGCTTTGTTTCTTTTTAATTTACCTGTTCCAGTTTTCTTAAAACGCTTAGCAGCGCCACGATGTGTTTTCATTTTAGGCATAATAATTTCCTCCTTAGAATACCGTATTTATCTTTTCTTCGCCATAAACATTACCATGCTTCTACCTTCCATTTTGGGATACTTCTCAATATCCGCAATGTCTACTAGATTTTCTGCAAACTTAAGTAAGATTTCTCTACCTATTGCAGTATGAGCTAATTCTCTACCTCTAAAGCGTACGGAAACTTTTACTTTATCTCCATTATTTAAGAATTTCTTAGCATGTTTCATCTTAGTATCAATATCATGTTGCTCAATATTAGGAGATAAACGAACTTCTTTTACACTGATGATGTTCTGTTTCTTTTTAGCTTCCTTCTCACGTTTAGCTTGTTCATATCTAAACTTTCCATAATCAATTATTCTACATACTGGTGGCTTTGCCTTTGGGGAAATTTTAACTAAATCCAAATTTTTTTCTCTAGCAAGCCTTTGAGCATCTCTTGCAGACATTATACCCAGCTGGTTACCTTGATCATCGATTAAACGTACTTCTCTGTCTCGAATTTGCTCATTAATCATTAATTCGCTAATAGTAGGACACCTCCAAAAATTTTTAATTACATTTCGCCTTTAGCTTTATACAATAAAAAAGCGCGTATCTACATACCCACTCATATACATTACATAATCAATGAATTCATCCATCTTTTACGTATTTTACCCTAGTAGCTTTATTACCATAAGGTGAGAAGTGGATACTTCTACTTGTTTTACTTCTCACTAATTATACAGGTTAGATTACTATCTGTCAATAGTTTTTTAATATAAAAAGCACATTCCTTAAAATAAATAAGTCCTGTGCTTTTTATTTATCACATTACAGCTTATTTTTCTTCAGCTTCTATAATTTCTTTACTTTCGATTTCTTTTTCTATCCTTTCGATAAATTCATCAAGTGAAATCGCTCCTTCATCGCCTTTAGCTCTACTTCTAACAGCTACTTTGTTTTCATCCTGCTCTTTTTGACCAACTATAAGTAGATAAGGAACTCTTTCCATTCTTCCTTCTCTAATCTTATATCCTATTTTTTCGGCTCTGTTATCAAATTCTACTCTGATACCATTAGCCTTTAATCCATCTACCACTTTAGTGGCATATTCATTATATTTATCAGAGATTGGTAAAACCTTCACTTGAACCGGTGCAAGCCAAGCTGGGAAAGCTCCTGCAAATTGCTCGATTAAAATACCAATAAATCTTTCAATACTACCAAATACAACTCTATGAATCATTACAGGACGATGTTTTTCTCCATCTTTTCCAGTATATTCTAGTTCAAATCTCTCAGGTAATTGGAAATCAAGTTGAATTGTTCCACATTGCCATGTTCTTCCTAAACAGTCTTCAAGATGGAAATCTATCTTAGGACCATAAAATGCTCCATCACCTTCATTAACTACATAGTCTAGATCATTTTCATCAAGTGCCTGTCTTAATGCCTCTGTAGCCATTTCCCAATCTTCGTCACTACCCATACTATCATCTGGTCTTGTTGATAATTCCATATGATATTTGAATCCAAATACTTTGTATACTTCATCTATTAAGTTGATAACTCCAACGATTTCGTCTTTGATCTGTTCAGGTAACATGAATATATGAGCATCGTCTTGTGTAAAGTTTCTAACACGCATAAGTCCATGTAATGCACCTGACATTTCATGTCTATGGACAATACCTAATTCACCAACTCTTAGTGGTAAATCCCTGTAAGAGTGCATTTTGTTTTTGTATACTAACATACCACCCGGACAATTCATAGGTTTTACAGCATAATCTAGTTCATCAATAACAGTTGTATACATATTTTCTCTATAATGATCCCAATGTCCAGAACGTATCCATAATTCTTTATTTAGCATAATAGGTGTAGCTATTTCTTGATAATCAGCTCTGTTGTGAACTTCTCTCCAATAATCAATCAATGTATTTCTTAGTACCATTCCTTTTGGTAAGAAGAATGGGAAACCAGGTCCTTCGTCAAACATAGCAAATAGTTCTAATTCTTTTCCTAATTTTCTATGATCTCTTTTCTTGGCTTCTTCTAATTTTTGAATGTATGCATCAAGATCAGCTTTTTTAGTGAAAGAAGTACCATATATTCTTGATAACATCTTATTCTTTTCATCACCACGCCAGTAAGCTCCTGCTACAGATAATAATTTAAAAGCTTTTACTGGTTTAGTAGTCATAAGGTGAGGTCCTGCACATAGGTCTACAAATTCTCCTTGTTCATAGAATGAAATTACAGCATCCTTATCCAAGTCTTCAATAAGTTCAACTTTATAGTCTTCACCTTTTTCTTTCATGAATTCAATAGCTTCATTTCTAGGTAATTCAAATCTTTTTATACTTAGGTTTTCTTTTGCTATTTTCTTCATTTCTTTTTCAATCGCTTCTAATTCTTCATTAATAAAAGGTGTTTCCTTATCAAAATCATAATAGTATCCATTTTCGATTGATGGGCCTATTGCTAATTTCACTTCCGGGAAAAGTCTTTTAACCGCTTGTGAAAGTATATGAGCTGTTGTATGTCTGAAAGCATCTTTACCTGAATCATCGTTGAATGTAAGAATATTAAGTGTTACATCTTTATCAACTACATATCTAAGGTCGACAACCTCTCCATCCACTTCTCCAGCACAAGCCATTCTTGCAAGCCCTGCACTAATATCATTAGCTATATCAATAACTGACATGCTATTATCGTATTCTTTTTTTGAACCATCTTTTAAAGTAATAATCATACTATTTCTCCTCTCTAACTTACCTTAACATATTTTGAGTCTACATCTATAATATGGTGTACTATCCAATCAACTAAAAAAGCAAGCATATTATTAATGTTTTCATATTGATTTTCATCAAAATCGATTTCCTTGAACTTCTCTAATTTCTTAACAAACATTTTGTGTTCAACTTGGTGTACTAAGAATTCATCATTGTTATAATTGTTTTTCTGCATGTATATTTCTTCATAATCAAAGTGATAAATTGTATAGTCCACTAATTCCTTCAATATGTTCATAAAATCATCATAGCAATCTATACCCTCACGAATATCCTTCGTCAGTTCACCCACTTTTGCTGCAATCTCAAATAAATGCTTATGTTGATTATCAATTTCTTTAATTCCTAAATTATATTCTTTTTTCCATTCTAACATTAATAACACCTCCATTTTTTCATTATATCAAATAAATTTAGCTGTCTTTAACAATATAGCATAAAAAACTCGCCTCCTTACTACGCTTATCGTAGTAAGGGACGAGATTGTATACAATTCCCGCGGTTCCACCCTTGTTGTTTCTAGAAACCACTTTAATAAGATTATAACGTAATCAACGGACTTTATTAGAGCCACTCAGAGGTAGTTTTCAAATGCTTCTATATGAAAGTCTCTCAACAATCGACTTCCTCTCTGTATACTTTCACATTTTACTCGTCTCTTCAACATGTTTAACTTATCTAATGATATAATTATAACATTAGCTATTAGTTTGTCAATATAAAATAAAAATAATATAATATTTTACATGAATATCCATTTATAAGATTATCTAAGCTCAAAAAATAGTATCTTTCAATACTGCGAAGAACTCTCTAACATAATAATGTACAATTAATGGAGGATGTGTCCTTGAAGGAATTCCTTGAATCTCCTGACAATATTTTTCGGCAATCTTCTTAGCTCTGTACACATGAAAATCACTGGTTATTATTGTTACGGAAGAATTATCACCTGATCCACTTATTAAGTCAAAGCTGTTTTTTATGTTCTCTTGAGTATTAGTTGATTTATTCTCCAAAATCAATCTATCTTCATTTATACCTCTATTTAACAAATATCTCTTCATTGCTTCTGCTTCAGATATATCTTCACCTGGTCCCTTACCCCCAGCTAAGACCGCCTGACTTTTTGTATTATCCATAAGATATTTATATGCTATCTCAAGCCTATGTGATAATGTTAGTGAAATAGTTGTACCCTTAACTCTTGCACCTAGAACAATAACATAGTCTGTTGAATCATAATTATCATGTTTGATACTATCCTTTATTATAAAAGATTCAAAAATAATAAAAACTGTTATCACAATAATAATCAATAAAAATACTACATACCTGATTATTTTTGGTACATGCTCTTTAACACCATCATAGTTTCTAAATATAAAAAACATGCAAAACCCTATTATACTAAGAAAAATCCAAAAAAATGAAAATCCTGCACCTGCATTCAGGAATGTTAGAAACATAAAGTATAAAATACTTAAACATCCTATCACAAGTGATATAGCAGCTAATAATCCCATTATATTCTCCCATCTTAAATGTTAAGTTCAACATCTTCAATTAATTATTTATCCTCTATCACAATACTTTATTGCTCCCCTTGTGCATATGCGATGATTCCCTGTAACTCATCAATAGTAAAATGATATTTCTTATTACAAAAATGACAATTCAATTCTATGGTTTCTCCATCATCTATCATTTCCTTGATTTCTTTCTTTCCAACACTGATAAGAGCTTTTTCAACTCTATCTTTTGTACAATTACAATGGAATTTGGTTGGAACTTTTTCTAGAATCTGAGGCTCCATACCTTCTAATAATATATCAAGTACTTGTTCAGGACTTTTTCCTTCATTCATAAGATTGGTAATAGAAGGTAATACCTTCAATCTATCTTCCAGCTTTTTAATTACCTCTTCATCTGCATTTGGAAGTAATTGAATAATGAATCCGCCACTATGTTTAATAGTATAATCTTTATCTATCAAGACTCCAAGACCAACAGCTGAAGGGACTTGTTCAGAAGTTGCGAAGTAATAAGTCAAATCTTCAGCGATTTCTCCTGATACTAGATGTGTTTGTCCAACATATGGCTCTTTTAATCCAATATCTTTAATTATATTCATAATCCCGTTTCCAAGTCCTTTTGATACATCTAATTTACCATTTTCCTTAAGAGGTAAATCAACTATAGGTACATATGGATATCCTTTTACATTAGCTTTTGCATCAGCTGTTACAACAAGACCTTTTATTGGTCCGTCTCCACGTATTTGGAGAGTAATAAGGTCTTTTTCATTTTTCAACATACTTCCCATAATAGATGCCGCTGTCATCAGTCTCCCTAATGCAGCAGAAACTACTGGTGATGTATTATGTTTTTCTCTAGCCTCTCCAACCATATCTGTCGTCGTAGCGGCAAATGCTCTAATCTGATTATCAGCAGCTGTAGCTCTAACAATATAATCTTTCATAATAAGCTCCTTTTTATTGTTTTCCTTTTTCTCTAGCTATAAAATATACTCTTTCACTAGTCTCAGCAGGTGATTCAAAAGAAAATGCTTCAAAGCAATCTATATATTCTAGTCCTGCTTCTATTATTAGCTCTTTGATTCTATTTAAATCATACATTTTTTGATAGTGGGTTTCAGTGTATCTATGATAAAGCTCATTTTCTTCTTTAATAAATAAAGTCAAATCATATTCATTGATCTTTTCAGCTTCATAGTAATAGTTATCCCAGATGTAAGCACTATCTTCATTCGTTTCAGAAAAAGTGTTATCACTTAGAATATTATTGTACTTATAATGAGTGTTCAGATCAAAAACAAACAATCCTCGTGGATCCAAATAATTATTGACCAGCTTAAAAACTTGTAATAAATCATCTTCCTCCAAAATGTAATTAATACTATCGCAGATACTTACTATACAATCAACTGTACCATATAACTCAAATTCTCTCATATCTTGTAATAGAAATAATATATCTTTATTATTAATCCTTGCTTTCTCTTTAGCAACGAATAACATATCACTTGAATTATCAACACCTATCATATCTATACCCTTATCAGCTAATAACCCAGTTATATTACCTGTCCCACATCCTAAATCCAACATTAGTTTTGGCTTTTTATAATAGTATTTATCGATAATACGCAATATATATTCCACCCATTCTTCATAGGGTACATTACTCATAAATTTATCGTAAACCATTGCAAATGAATTGTAACTAGACATTTTCTCACCTTCCCATTGAAGATAATTTCTTTTCATGCTTTTTTCATTATAATTATTGTTTCTAAATAAGTCAAGAAGGTTTAATTTTGAGTTTTCCCTTCCATAATAATTAAAACTGAAATAGCCAATAATTATGCAATATAGAACAAAACTCTTTTTCTGACATACTTGCAACAATTCAATAAAAAAATCAGCAAGTATCATACCTCGCTGATTTTTATACACTAGATATCACTTTAGTTAATATCTATGAGTTAAGCCATTTCAATATAATTACGCAAATTCTCTAATCCTATTTCAATACCTGTTAAAGGATCTTCAAGTCCTTCAAATTCAATGGATAGAACACCCTCATAGTTATATTTTTTCATTATCCTAAGACACTGTAGTATTGGTACATCACCATGACCTATTATTGAACCTCTCAAGTAATTACCACCTCTTGATTGAAACCATCCCCTACCTGGGTCAGGTAACATACCTGATTTTATATGAAAATCTTTGGCATGTACATGGAAAGCATATGGCATAAGAACACCTAGCGCCTTCTCTGGTTGTTCATCAACACAAACAAAATTCCCCATATCAATAAGCACTCCAAAATTAGGGTGATTAACTCCATTTACTAATTTCTCTACACGAGAACTGTCTTGACAAAAGAATCCATGATTCTCAACCATTGTTTTTATACCGTATTTCATAGCATATTCAGTTACTTCTCTGTAACCTCTAATTAGTATTGGTAGGGCATGATCAAAGGATTTTTGCCCTATATGATCATCTGTAAACCCTATCGTAGCATCATGCCTCATTGATTTTGCGCCAAGTATATTTGCAATGTCAACTTCTCTCTTTACTCTCTCAATTTCAGCTTCCAAATCACCGTTACTACCATTAATAAAATCTGAACTTATGGTATAACTCTCAATATCTATACCTACTTTTTTACTTTCTTTAAAAGCACGTTTAGCGAATGATTCATCAGTTTCGCCTTCTTCAAGAATGAATTTAATGAATTCAACTGCATCAAAACCCATTTCTTTAGCTTTCTTGATTACATCAATCTGTTTTATCTTTCCTTCTTCTACTAACCTTAAAAAGCTATAAGAACTAACTCCAAGTCTCATATTAATCATCCTAACCTATAATTTTTTGTAAGAATTCTACAGCTTCACGTATATCTTTTTCTGGATTAGAACCTACTTCTCTTTCAATAGTCAAGAATCCATTATATCCTATATCCCATAAAGCTTTTATATAATTATCAAAATCTACATTTCCATTTCCTAATGGTTTCTCTAAGAAGTAATCATCGCAATGAAATCCTTCTGGAAGACCTTTAGCGAAACAATCATATATGTATTCTGGATTAGATTCTTTAATCATAATACCATCTTTTGCATGAGTATGAACAATATAATCCTTTAATGTATATACACCTTGTACAGGATCATCGCCTGTAACCATTACCAGATTAGCTGGATCATAATTAACTCTTACCCCTCTGCTATCCAAACTATCTAGAAAGTTTTTAAGAGTCATCGCTCTCTCTGGTCCAGTTTCTATTGCAAAATACGCTCCTACCTGATCTCCATAATTTCCTAACTCTTCACAGGCTTCCTGCATAATCTTAAATCTATCGTGATTTTTGTCCTCTGGTACTACTCCAATATGTGTTGTGACAATGTCTGTTTCCAAATCTTTTGCTAGATCCATTATTCTCTTGGACATTTCTATCTTTTTCTTATTATCTTCTTTTATAGTGAAACCATGTCCACCCAAGTCTCCGCATAGTGCAGATACAGTTAGTCCATTGGATTTTATATAATCAAGTAATTCTCTTCTTGCTTGTTTGCTAAGATTATCAGGAGACATTTCTCCTTTTACAGAATATATCTGTATTCCACTAGCTCCTACTTCTTTTGCTTTTATAATACCTTCTTTTACACCAACTCTAAATGAATCAACAATAACACCTATTTTGTTTTTCTCTGACATCCTTATAACCTCCTATTTATTTTATAATATTACCTCATGTCCTGACTGAGCAGATTCATATATAGCATCCAAGATTTTCATTATCGCTACTCCATCTTCCCCTGGATTTCTACATTCTGTATCATTAACTATACAATCAATAAAATGTGCTGTCTCTCTCTGGAATATTGCTGAGAACTTATCTTGTTCCTCTTTTATTACAGGTTTTTCTTCAACAAAATAATCGTTGTGCTCTTTATAGAATTCAAGTTCAGGCTCCATCTTGACTCCAGCCTTATCTCCGTATAACATCAAATAGTTATTATCCTCTTTAGTATGTAGTACCCAGCTAGTTTCAATGCTTAGTGTCATACCATTATCATATTTGATTAATGCAGTTGCTGAATCTTCTACATCACAGTAAGGATTATCTTTATCATAATCTTTTGCATTATATTTGCTTATACCTTTAATATATGGTTTAAGTCCTAGATGATTAAAAGTAGATGCCATCACTGATATAGCTTTTGGTTTTCCTGTCAAATAACTGATTAAATCAATAACGTGAACGCCAAGATCTATAACAGGACCTCCACCAGAACGTTTTTTATCACAGAACCAGCCTCCTGGATTTCCCCATTTTCTCATATATCCTGTTTTGGCATAATAGACGTTTCCTAATTCATCATTTTCTATTGTTTTTCTTATATAATTAGCATTTTTTTCAAATCTTCTAACAAAACCGACCATTAATAATTTATTAGTTTCCTTAGAAGTATTAACCATCTCTTGAGCTTCATCAGCATTCATGGCTAAAGGTTTTTCACATAAAACATTCTTTCCTGCTTTCATAGCTGCAATACTGATAGGTGCATGAGAATTATTCCAAGTAGTTACACTGACTGCATCCAGATCTTTCATCTTCAACATTTCATTATAATCTGTAAAGATATTTGGTATATCATGTTTAGCAGCATATTCCTCTGCTTTTTCTTTGTCCAAATCACATACAGCCACTAATTCTACATTTTCAAGTTTTTTGTAACCTTGTACGTGTAATTCACTAATATTCCCTGCTCCTATAATACCCACTTTCACTTTATCCATCTTTCAATCACCTCATAATTATTATTATTTAATTCAACTTATATAGTGTTTACATTTACTATTTTGTAGTTTATTATAGTACATATATGATAAATCCACATTAATTCTATTGCTCAAAACTATAACAATATTGCTCATATTTAAATAGAAAAGTAAATTCAGAAAGGTAGTTAAATTAATGGATAAATCTTTACTACGTGAAAAAATGACTATGCCTAATCCTGATTTTTGTATGAAATTGATGAAAAATCATTCCAAAGGTATTAATTCTACTGCTGTTTATACTCATTGGCATAGAGAGATGGAACTCCTATATATTATTGAAGGCTCTGCTTTAATTAAATGTAACGATAAGTCTTTTATAGTTAATGAAAAAGACCTTGTAGTAGTAAATTGCAATGAAATCCACTTTGGGCAGAATCTAACTGAAGATTTTCGGTATTATTGTATTATATTAGACCCTCATATCCTTAATAGCAGAATCATAGACCTTTGTGATTCTAAATATATCAATCCAATAATAGAAAACAGAATATTATTCAAGAATTTAATAGTAAATGATGAATCTGTACAGCAATGTATAGAATCAATCAATGATGAATATACCAACCGTCAAGTTGGATTTGAATTATGTATAAAAGCTTCCTTATACAAACTTATTGTTATATTGATGCGTCGTTATATCAACACCGTCCTTACAGATACTCAAGTGAAGTATCGTACTCAAAACATTGATAGATTCAATAGGATTTTAAAATATATTGAAAATAATTATACCAATGATTTAACCCTAGACCATATGAGTGAACAAGCACATACGAGTAAATATCATTTCTGCCGTATGTTCAAAAAAATGACTGGACATACTGTAACTCATTACATTAACTCTATACGAATACAAGAAGCTGATAATTTATTAATCAACTCTGATTTATCTATTAGTGAGATAGCCTATTGCGTTGGTTTTCACGATACCAGTTATTTTAGTCGTATCTATAAAAGTATAAAAGACACGTCTCCATCAAACAGGCGTAAAAATATTATTTTGGACTGACAAAAAAACTAATATATCAAATAAAAAAACCTTGCTCCCAGTACTGAGCAAGGTTTTTTTAACCTGATTAAGTTCATCTATTTTTTAACACTTCGCTTACGTTTAGTCATTAATCCTCCGATTCTACCTGTTTCTTTGGCAGTTAAGGATTTCCACCCACCAACACTAACTTTATCTAACAAACCTAATTCTTCAGCAATTTCATACTTAAGTTTTTCATTTTCAGTGAGTGTCTTTTTTTCTTTTTCATCTTTATTATTATTCTTTTCCATATATAACCACCCTTTCTATTTTAATTATTGGGTTATAATGGATATTTTATACATTATTAAAAAAATCTCTTGAAAATCATTAGTTTTTCATATTATCCCTTTATAATTACTATTTAATTATATCAGGAGGTGTCTGTACCAGTAAAACTTTTTATATACTTATCTCTTTACCAATACTAAAAGCATATAATATCTTTTCACTTACTTTCATACTCATTATTTTTTCAAGAGCTATGGTATATAGTTCCATCTGTTTCTTGTATCTTTTTATTAGAACCTCTTGTTCTTCTGCCTTTAGATAATCTGTTTTATAATCTACTAATATAATATTATCATCTTCAACGAAGTAACAATCAACAACGCCCTGTACCAATGCCTTTTCATCTATTTCACAGTCCTTATAGATATTCTTTAATGGTACTCCTAATACAAAAGGAACCTCTCTTTTTAATTTACCTTTTTCTTCTGCTATAATCATTCTCTGCAAAAGCCCACTATTACTAAAATTCAAAATAGACTTGATTGGTATACTTTTTCTTTCTTTTTCTGTAATTATTTCACCTTGATATAAGCTATCTAGATAATTAACAATATAATCATATTCGTGTAATTTATTAAAATCTATATGTTGCATTACTTTATGGAATGCTGTTCCTTTTTCACTTGATGTAAGATTTAACTTTTCTTCCATAAATCTTGGTTTATATGGCTCTAATTCATTAAACATTTCTTCATATTCTATTGATTCATCTGGTATACTCTGTTTTTTTATTTCTGAGACAGATATTTTTATTGGTTTCAATACAGCATCACCATGAGGATATATCCAGTTAAGATTACTATCGAAATACTCTTTTGGATAATCACTATATTTTTTTTCACAATCCCAATTTAGTAGACTTTCATATGTCTCATTCATTGCCTTTAGTGTACCTTCTTCTTTACTAAAAATATCATCTGTTGTCACTATCTTAATATCCCATGAAGATTCATGATTGAATAACTCTTCAGTTGAACATATGGATGGGTTATCTAATAGGTTTCTCATTATTTCTCCATCCCTATGTCTTAATAAGGTTGGTATAATGAAGTCCATATAAGAATGTCCACTGGATATAACTTTCGGTATTAACAATCTATCTGGGAAAAATAGGTATCTTGATGATTTTTCTGCTTTTTTACATAAATCCTTACAACTACCAACCAATATTAATTTTTCTCTTGCTCTAGTAAGAGCAACATATAATATCCTTAGTTCCTCAGATATATTTTCATTCTTAATTTTTCTACTTATCACTGCTTTCGGTAATGTTTTAACTTCGTAGCGCAACTCATAATTTACATATTTTGGTCCAAGACCAAAATCTTGATGTAGCAGTATAGGTTTATTAATATCTTGCATATTGAACTGTCTACCTATCCCAGCGATAAAGACTATAGGGAATTCAAGTCCTTTACTCTTATGTATGCTCATGATCCTAACTAGATTTTCACTCTCTCCAAATACAGTAGCTTCTCCCATATCAATTGAATACTTATGTATTTTTTCTAAATATCTAATAAAATTAAATAATCCTTTATAACTAGTAGATTCGTATTTTATAGCTTTATCAATAAGTAAATCTAAATTAGCCCTTCTCTGTCTTCCTCCTGTCATCACTGATACGTAATTATAATAATGTGACCTATCATAAATATCAATAATCAAGTCATTAAGAGGCATGTAAACAGCTTTTTTTCTCCAGTCATTTAATAGCTTATCAAAACGATTTAATTTTATACTTAGCTCGTCTTCATTGATTGTCCCAATAATATATTGCTCATATGCATCATAGTATTCACCGTCTGGTAAAGCTGCCTTTATACGTACTAATTCATCGGCCTTCAGTCCAACAATAGGTGATCTTAGTACAGAGATTAAAGGAATATCTTGTCTAGGATTATCAATTATCTTTAATAATGCAAGTACCGTTTTCACCTCAATTGTGTCAAAATAACCTGAAGTAGCATCTGTATAAGCTGGCACATCGCAATTTATTAATTCATTTACAAATACATCCGCTCTTGTGCTGGTACTTCTCATTAATATAACTATATCTTTATACATAGCTTGTCTATATTTACCCAACTTTTTATCATACACATGATAAGGATTACGTGGATTAATAAGTTGTTTTATTCTATCCGCAATAACTTTTGCCTCTAATTCCTCTCCTTCTGCCCCTTCTTCTTGAATCATCTCTTTTTTATCTATAAATATAACTTCTGAAGAACCTGCTGTTTCACCTTCTGTGAACTCTCCATAATCAGCTCCAAGATATAATGCTGCTGTATCATCATAAATTACATCACCAAATAGACTAGACATAATTTGGCTAAATAAATAGTTAGTACTATCAATCACGCTTTTCCTGCTACGGAAATTCTTATGGAGATCAATCTTTTGATATAAGCTTTCTTCTATAGAATATGTTTTGTATTTTTCCATAAACAACTCTGGCTTTGCCAATCGAAACTTATATATACTTTGTTTTACATCACCTACCATAAACATATTAGGCTCATTTCTTAATACTTTTGAAACGCTTGTAAGTATTGTTTCCTGTACTAAGTTACTGTCTTGATATTCATCAATAAGTATCTCATTAAATCTGTCTTGCAGTTCAAGCGCTGCATTTGATGGTGTTTTATTGCCTTCTTCATCTTCACTTATTAATATATTCAATGCCAAGTGTTCTATATCATTGAAATCAATTATGTTCTTTTCTGCTTTTGCATCTTGGTATTTTTTTATGAATTCTTTTACTAGATTGCACAAAGTTTTTATCACTGGATATGTATTATTTATATCATTAATAATACTATCTCCACTCTTGAAAAAGAACTCTGATTTTATCTTATTGAAATTCTCCTTAACATCATCTCTGATATCTTTTATTCTTTCTTGTAAAACCTTGTCCACACCTTTTTTACATCTTCCGATAGCCCCGAACCCAACCTTAATTATTTCTTGGGAAATATTTTCTAAAGATGTATCTATAATATTGTTAATCCCTTGCATGTTCTTGATATCCAATAAAATAGCATCCAAATATCCTACTGGTCCATTTTCCTCGTTACATATTCTTTTACATTCTTCTAGAATCTTTATGTACATTGGTATTTCATATCTTAATACTTCTTTAATCATTCCAGCCCAATGGGAATCTTCAATACTATCTATATCATTTAGATTAAGTTGTTCTACCTTTTCATCCAACCATATTTCAGGCCATGGATTACTCATTGCAAATCTATGTAATTCTAATATTAATTCTTCTATTTTATCATCTGATTTTCCAGAAGTATAACTTTCAATTAATGCTGTAAAATCACCATTATCTTCTAATTGATATTTTTCTTCCAGTAACTCTTTTATTGTATCACTTTTAAGAAGTGTCAATTCTGTTTCATCTGCTACTCTAAAAGAAGGGTCTAAGTTAATTATATGAAAATTGTTTTTTAAAACATTAAGACAGAAAGCATGTATAGTCATGATATTGGAACCTGGCAATAATGAAAGTTGCTTATGCAAATATCTGTTTTCAGGATTTTCATCTATCTTCTTTTCTAAAGCATCGGATATTCTGCCCCTCATTTCTGATGCAGCTGCATTAGTAAAAGTTACAACAAGGAGTTTATCAATATCCACTGGATTTTCCCTATCTATAACCATCTTAATAATTCGTTCAACAAGTACCGCTGTCTTACCGGAACCAGCTGCCGCAGATACCAATAAATTTCGATTTCTTGTATTAATGACACTTTGTTGTTCTAACGTCCATTTTACACCTGACATGACCATTCTCCTAAACTATAATCGTATTCTTTTTTATTATAATCTATATGTATACTAAGGGCAATAGCTAGCGGTTTAAGTTTTCCGAGTAAAAAAATCTCCTGCCCGGCTTGTTTCATCGCCAACAAGAGATTTATTATCAGTTTTTCTTTATCATCTTTAATCTAGTAAATTCTTCTCTTTCTTTTTCTTCCAAAGCATTTTGTATATGTTTTGTCAAATCTGTATACCTTGGAATCATTATATTCTTAAGGGCATTAGCCCTTTTTTGAGTTCTTTTAATATTGATTGCAAGTCTATAGATTGCATTTTCTACTTCAGCCATTACTACTGTTAGCTGTTTAACTTTATAGAATTTACTAAATGCTTCATCAAGGGATAGTGAAGTTCTAGCAAAACCATACTGGGGATGTATTTCTTCCTCTGGTATACTGATTATGGGTATCTCTACCCCCATGATACTTCGTGTTTTTATCTCAATATCTTTTTCTTCTTCAACAGCAGTCCCTATTTGCTCAACAGTACTTATCCCTATAGACATATTAGCATTTTGAAGCGCATCATATGCCTCTGTAAAAGTTGAATCAATATGAGATTGAATTTCCTCTGCCTTATCTATAAGAAGCATCATTTCTCTTACCAGTATGTTTCTTTTTTTATCTAACAGCTCATAACCTTGCTTAGATAATCTCAGTGTGTTTTTTGCTACAATCAAATTACCTTTAGTAGGAAATAATGTTGTATCCATATCAATCACTTTCCTTTACTAAGTTTAATTACTGAGGGGGGGCTAATATGAGTAATCTACTTTGCTTCCTCATAATAAGGTTTATAATATTTATCTAATACCTCATCATCAACTCTATCAAGCTCTTCTCGTGGTAATATTCCAAGAAGTCTCCAACCCAGATCAAGGGTTGCATCCATGTAACGATTCTCATCTCTAGCCTGTGATACGAATAATTCTTCAAAAACTTTACCGAAATGCATATATTTTTTATCTATATCAGATAATTCATCCTCTCCAATTACTGATGCTAACGCCTTAACCTCTTGCACATGGGCATAAGAAGCAAATAATTGATTAGCTATCTGTGGATGGTCTTCTCTAGTAAATCCGTCACCAATACCATCCTTCATAAGTCTAGATAATGAAGGTATTACTATTATTGGTGGATAAATCCCTTTTTGATGTAGTGACCTATCAAGAACAATCTGACCTTCTGTAATATATCCTGTCAAGTCAGGAATTGGATGAGTTATATCATCATTAGGCATAGTCAATATAGGAATCTGAGTGATAGAACCTGACCTATCTCTTAACATTCCAGCTCTTTCATACAAAGAAGCAAGATCACTGTACATATAACCTGGGAAACCTTTTCTACTAGGAATTTCTCCTTTTGATGAAGAGATTTCTCTAAGTGCTTCACAGTAAGAAGTCATATCAGTTAGTATAACTAACACATGCATATTATGTTCAAATGCCAAATACTCAGCAGTAGTCAACGCACATCTTGGAGTAACAATTCTTTCTACAACTGGATCATTAGCACGATTAAGGAACATTACAACTTTCTGTAATACACCGCTTTCTTCAAAACTTCTTCTAAAATATTCAGCAACATCATTTTTTACACCCATCGCTCCAAAAACAACAGCAAAATTATTTTCATCATCTTCACCTGTAAGTTTAGCTTGTTTTACAATCTGAACAGCTAGAGCATCATGAGGCAAACCATTTCCTGAGAATACAGGTAATTTCTGTCCTCTGATTAGAGTAGTAAGCCCATCTATTGCAGATATACCTGTCTGTATATAATTTCTTGGATATTCTCTAGAAATTGGATTTATTGGACTTCCATTAATATCTCTGCTGATTTCAGGTATTATATCACCTAGTCCATCAATTGGTCGTCCTAGCCCATCTAATGTTCTACCTAATATTTCTTTTGATAAAGGTATTTCAAGAGCTTTCCCCCTGAAACTTGTCCTTGTATTAGCGCTTGATATACCTGTAGTTCCTTCAAAAACTTGAATAACAGCTATATCGTCTTTTATTTCTATGACTCTACCTACTCTTTCTTCTCCATTTTCAAGTTTTATGTCAACCATTTCTTCGTATGATACATCTTTTACACCCCTAAGAACTACAAGGGAACCAGTTACTTGTTTTAATCCTAAATATTCTATACTCATAGCTTCTTCCTTTCGAAACTCTTATAACTTTCCTTTACTTCTTCATAGAAATTATCAATTCTCTCTTTCAGTAGGTCAAATTCTTTAAGATTATTATTACTTACATTATATTTCATCTTAATCATTTCATCATATATACCTGTTTTCCTAAGCTGTGACATTGGTATTCCGCCATTTACCAGCTCTTTAGATTTATCATGTAGGTATAGAATAATTTCCATCATTCTATATTGCTTCTTCATAGGTACATAAGTATCAATATCATTAAATGCATTTTGCTGTAAGAAACCTAATCTAATAACTTTTGATATTTCAAGAGTTAATTTTTGATCTTCGGGTAAAATATCAGCTCCAATTAATTTAACAATTTCCATTAATTTGCTTTCAGCTTGAAGTAAACTCACTATCCTAGTTCTTAATTCAAAGAAATCATCAGCTACTTTAGTTTCATACCAATTCTCTAAGTCATCTATATATTCGCTATAACTATTTAACCAGTGTATTGCTGGGTAATGCCTTGAATAAGCTAATTGCCTATCAAGAGCCCAGAAACATCTAACAAATCTTTTTGTATTCTGTGTTACAGGTTCTGAAAAGTCTCCACCTTGAGGTGAAACAGCACCAATTATACTTACTGAACCCTCACTATCGTTAAGATTATCAACGTATCCTGCTCTCTCATAGAACTGCGATAATCTTGATGGTAGGTAAGCTGGAAAACCTTCTTCAGCTGGCATTTCCTCAAGCCTTCCTGATATCTCTCTAAGTGCCTCAGCCCATCTAGAAGTAGAATCCGCCATTATCGCTACATGATATCCCATATCTCTATAGTATTCGGCTAGAGTTATTCCCGTATATATAGAGGCTTCTCTCGCAGCAACGGGCATGTTAGAAGTATTCGCTATCAATATGGTTCTATCCATCAATGACTTGCCTGATTTTGGATCTATTAACTTTGGAAAATCTTCTAACACTTCAGTTATCTCATTACCTCTTTCTCCACAACCAATATATACAATGATATCAGCATCACTCCATTTTGCAAGCTGATGTTGCGTCATTGTTTTTCCAGTACCGAAACCACCTGGAATAGAGGCTGTACCACCTTTTGCTATTGGAAATAATGTATCTATAACTCTTTGTCCTGTAACAAGAGGTATTGTAAGTCTTCTCCTACTTTTGAAAGGTCTTGCCATTCTAACTGGCCATTTTTGTATTAAATCAAGTTCTTTTATTTCATCTTGTTCTGTCTTTATTTTAATAATGGTATCGTGAACTTTGTATCTTCCATTAGGAGCTGCATATTCTACTACTCCCGACATATATGGGTGCATCATGACTTTATGTATAACTAAATCAGTTTCCTTAATTTCCGCTAATACATCTCCGCCTTTAATGCTATCACCTTTTTTTACAACAACTTCAACTACCCATTCTTTTTCAGTATTGAGAGATTCTATGTCTAATCCTCTGCTAATAAAAGAACCAGAAATCTCCTCCATCTTTCTTAAAGGACGTTGAATTCCATCAAAAACTCCACCTATAATACCAGGTCCTAATTGAAGTGATAAGGGTTCACCTGTTGATATTACAGGTTCTCCTACTTTTATTCCAGTAGTTGATTCATAGACCTGTACAATAATATCTTCATTTTCTATACTTATTACTTCACCTATTAATTTGGCATTCCCAACTAAAACCATTTCTAACATTTTAAACTTACTGCTACCTCTCACAGTTACAACCGGTCCATTTATCCCAACTATCATATCATCTTTGTTCAAATTTGCCACCTTCTTTACTCAATTTCAAGATTACAATTATGCAAAAATGTCTCTTTTTGCTTGTATAATTTACTATAAAATGAATCATCTAAGTATAAGTTTTTAGTCTTATTGAATATCTTACATCCACCAATCATTTTTTTATTCTTATCTTCCAGATTAACTTTATTATCAAATTCTTCATTAAGCCTACTAAGATATTTTTCATCAGTATGGTCAATATATATTAATATTTCCCCATCTCCCATTTTGGTTACGTCCTCTTTTATCATATTTTTCAGATATTGTTGGTACTCCTTTTTTTGTGTAAATTCTTCTAATTTTTTCTCTGCATCTTGGAAAGTACCTTTTATTATTTCTTCTCTAGCTTTCAATATCTTTCGTTTACTATCCATAATAGACCTAGATATTATTTCATTTTTTTCCTTTTGTATACTTTTTAATCCACTTTGAATTATTTCATAAGCTTTGGATAGATATGCAAGCTCTTTTTCTTCATATATTACATCAAGTTCTTTTTCCATTTGCTCCATTATTTCTTTTCTTTGATTACTTACATCTGTCATGATGTCATGAGCAAACTTATCTATCTTTTCTTCAACAATTCGCATAATTACCCTTCTTCCTTTTTAACAGTATTAAACGAAAACAAATCTCTTGATTATTATTATATTTTTAGCCCGATAGCTTCTCTGACATATTTTGTAATTGAATCAGGTGTTCTACCGGTACCATGTCTATCAGGAATCTCTACAATTAAAGGCGTATGATAATTGAGTTTTATATCCTTTATCTTATCTGCAATCAATTTACCCAGCTTTTCTGTTATTAATATTATACCTATATCCCTATCTTTTAGAGCTTCATCAAGAGCATTACCTATTTCTTCAATCTCATGTACAACTACACCTTCAACACCTGCTAAACGCATACCTGTTTTCGTATCAATATTATCACTTATAAGGTACATTTTCATGGTGGTCTACCTCCGTTTTATGCTATAGGAAATTTCTTAAATGAAAGTTTCCTGTTGCAGAAATATTCTCAATGAGAATAAGTCGATATAGCCTCTTTTGTTTATTAACCTAAAATCAATATAGATATGATAAGTCCATAGATAGCGATACCTTCAGCAAGACCAACGAAGATAACTGTTTTACCTAGCAATTTTGAATCTTCACTAATTGCACCTATAGCTGCTGAACCAGATACGGCAACTGCAATTCCTGAACCTATAGCAGCTAAACCAGTTGATAATGCTGCTGCTATATATCTCATACCTTCTGCACTAGCAGCCACTTTTTCAGTAGTTTCTGCAGCTAGGGCTGTAGTTCCTCCTGTTAACAAAACAACAGTAGCTACTATCAAAATCCCAAAGAAACTTAAAACATTGATTCCTAAAATCGTTTTGGCTTTGCTTCCATCAATACCTCTCTTAATTGCATATACTCCAGTTCCCACTGTAACAATCACTAATAAAAGTGCTAAACTCATTACTATATCCATTATATTTTCCTCCTTGATTTTCCCATAAGCCTCATTTATCTTAAAATGCAGCTTTATTTTATTTATTATCATAAATCAACTATTTAAGCTCTTCGCAACCAATATCTATGTAATACATTACATCTTATATTTTAAGTTGCTTGTTTATCTTTTATTTTGAATGGATTAAAGCTTATGCCCTCACCACTAAAAAATCTACTAAATAATTCGTAATATTCTAATCTTAAACCTTGAATACCTACTATTAACCCTTCCAAACAAATAATCAATATATTACCGAAAATCATTACAAATATGCTTCCTGTACCACCTACCATATCTGCCATCATGTGAAAAGCTAAGAAAAACCCAACATGATTAAGAGCAAAAGCACCAACCCTTATGAATGATATTGTATTACTTAATATGGCAAGTAAAGTTTCAATAAGTTCGAATATAGCTTCAATAAAATATCCTCCTTTATCTTCAGGTAATATATGTTTCTTTTTCTCAATTAAATTTCCCAAAGGGTGTGATAAGAATATTAATATTAATGGTAACACAATCAATAATATAATCTGCCATGCTGCAATTTTGAAGTCACTTCTTAATACTTTTGAAAGAGTTAAATAAATAAGTGCTAGATAGAAAATTAGCCCTGTTAATCCATTTCTATCAAAAAGTAATTGACCTATATTCTTCTTTTTGACAGCATTCCATATGTTTAGAACCATTGCCAGTATTAATAATAAAACACCAAATCCAATGGCAATAATTAATATTAATTGTTTGTTTTCCATAGGATTAATCATTGGTATAAATGAAAAGATTTCTCTTAAAAGCTCTTCATTTCCAAATATGGATCCATAAAACAAACCAAATATCCCTGATGCAATACCAGCATATATACCTATTTTCCCTAGGGTACTTCCTTTTTTCTTATAAATATAATAACCTAACAATGCTATTACTAACCCTTGTCCTACATCTCCAAACATCATACCAAACATTAGCAAGTATGTTATAGCCACAAAAGGTGTTGGATCAAGTTCATTATAAGATGGTGTACCATACATCTCAACTAATGACTCAAATGGTTTAAAGAATTTATTATTTCTCAATTTTGTAGGAGGTTTAGTCTTCTTAACCGCTTCATCCTCTTCTACTATACAGGTTATATCTTCATCTTCCTTAATCTTACCCATAAAGTCATCAAGTTGACTCTTAGGAACCCAGCCAGTAAGATAGAAAGCATCCTTTGAATGGACTACATGTCTCCTAACATCAAATACTTGATCTAATTGGTTAATGATATTATATATGTCCGCAATCTTGTCATAATTCTCTTTGTAGAAGTTATCTATCTTTTTATCACTTTCTTTTTCTTCATTGGATAACTTAGTCAAAGTATCATCTATACTTTCAATTACTTCTTTCGGATGTCCTTTTACTTCCCCAGAAATCCTGATTCTTTCAAAATATAATGATGCAAACAAACTATCAATACTTTCTTGTACTATTTTAGGCATAAAATATAATAAGAAAACATGATCGTCTTCTTCAAATACCTTGAAAGCTATTACCTCTAGGTCCTCTACATAATTATTAAGTTTCAAAAAACTATCCTTTGGCATTTTTCCAAATCTAAATTTCATAAACTCGAATTCAAATAGTTTATTGATCTCAATATCTACATTTTTGATTGGAATAATCTGTTTTCTTATTCTCTGATTAATTGTTATCTTATTCCTTAGTTCTTCTTTTTGTTTTATAAGTTTTGATAATTCATTGCTCAAATCTTCTACTACAGGTTCTACGTCAAGAGCACAATTGATTTGTTTGTCATCAATTTCAATCTGCTCTAATTTAATGTCAAGATTCTCGCATAATTTACCTAATTTCTTAATCACATTATCATAGGGATTTTGAATAGAAAATGGGTATAAACCTTTAACTGAATCTAGTATTGAAATTGCATTAACCAACTGTACATCATAAGGTAATACGTTCTTGATTACAAAATAATCCAGAGCTTTGATTGGTCCAGCTACATTTACAAAAAACATTTTTTCAATTGACATGAAATCGCCTCCTCCCTATTTTTCAAAACCTATTAAAAACTTTTTAATTTTGCTTGGATCAACGTCATATCTTATTCCTTCAATAATAGTTGTAATATTCATTATTTCTACCTCTTTAGCAAACATATAACCAAGTATAGGTGCTATAGAGAATGGATACATACTTATATTTTTATCATGAGTACTGAGTATGTACTCATAGAACTCCTTTTCCCAATAATGTTCATCTGTTGATAAAATGTCATTATATGGTGTTTTTTTCAATATTGGAGTTATTTCTTCAACACTGCTACAATTGATAAGTAATTTCAAATCTTTTCGACTTAACTTATAACGATAATGAATATGATACCTGTATAAAAGTTCCTTAGATATATTATAATATTTTTTCCCTCTGTATATCCACATAATGTTACGTAAGTCAGCTTCTAAACCTATAATATGGTCTGCTACTTTTTTATCTGTACCACTTACCAATTCAAGTTGTACAATAAGTTTTTTGTAATAATACATATCCAGTGCCATCTCTGCTGCAAATAAATCAATATTTTTATCATCTTTTATTAATGGATTCAAAATCATATAGAAATTAGTTCCCATTAATCCATCAACAAAAGTTCTAATATCTTTTGCCCCAAACAACTTATTGAAATCAATTACACTATATTTATTAATAAAAAACAATCTTCTATCAATTTGGTGTATATCTCCACCCATTTGTAATGTTCTAAGCATTTTCTTCAAGTCTTCTATCTCTTGTCTACGATAAATATATCTAAAAACAGATTTTTCATTTCCTTTGAGATACCTACCTATTTTAAGAGCTTCACTGATGATTGACTTATATAAAAGCATTTCTACCTGTCCTCTATGAACATTGCTTTCATTTAGTTCTTGTAAAAAGTCATTATAATAAGTATTATTTTTTAAATATATTGCAACTTCTAGTACACTGTTTCGTAGAAGTAGTTGCTCATAGTCATCTTTTGTTAGCATTTTGCCTTTCATTGCTCTAATCTTAGTAGAAAGATGACTGTACTTGAACGTTGCTAGCATATACTCACCTCTCTAGAACTGCTTTTACAAGCTCATCACTCCATATTTCTCTTTTTTCATCCCCATATAATTTCATTTTTTCAAGTCTTTCTTTTGCCATTTTTATATACTCATCTGCTTCACTCTGAGCTTCATCAAGTTCTCTTTGCCTTAGTTGTTTAACTTTTCTATTTGCATCATGCAATATCTTATCTTTTAATTCTTTGGTTCTGTTTAACATTTCTTTTTGTTTATTTTCTTTTTCTTCTTTTGTTGTGTCCAATACCTCCCTAGCTTTATTTTCAATAGAAATTATTTTATTGATAATAGCTTCCATCACTGCACCTCTTTTCTGTAACCTCTTTTACCTTTCCTTTTTTAAACCTAATTTATATGATATCAAAATTTTTTAAGAATCTCAACTTTTATCTATTTTTTCCCATACATCATTTTTGCTCATATTATTCAATATTCTATATTCATTATCGCCGACAGAGCAATCAAACTGGCAAATAGATGAATATTTGCAATATTCACAAGCGTTATCTTTACCATTTTTATATGGATAGATTAGTATATTACCATTCATGATTTCTCTACCTATCTCTTCTGTTTTGTCCTTAACGAAATCCATCAATTGTTCAAATTGTTCTCTAGAAGCAACTGATGACCTCTTGCCTATGGTTCCTTTTTTTGTTATCTGGACTGGCAGTATATCTGAGTAATTGTTGATTTCATTATCCATTTTACTAATGATATCAACATCTTCTAAGACTAACCCATTCATTTTCAGACTCTTAATTATTTGTTTCTCCAGTTCATCTTTATCTATATCTGACTCTGTCTTTATGATAGGATCATCAATATGATAGTAAAAAACTCCTGCTGGAACAATTTTTCTTGTCGTTTTCTTTTCCTCTAATTCAGTTACAGCATTTAGATATACTAATAATTGTAATTGTAATCCATAATAAAGAGCAGTAATATCAAATTGTTTATTACCTGACTTATAATCAATTACTTTTACATAAATAGTATCATCTGTGTCATATCTATCAACTCTATCAATTCTACCTCTTAATTTCATAGTTCTTTCATCATCAAAATCAATTTTTAGTGAATCAAGGTCTCCTTTATCAGGGTCAAATGCTACTTCATAATCAGTAGGCTTGAATTCTCCTTTTTTGATATGATATTGAAGTGCCCATATAGCTCTTTTAGTGATTCTTGTTAATCTATTAATTAGATAAGTGTTTCTTCCTGTACTGTAAAAGATATTATTACAGTATTTATCAGCTATTTGTATAACTGTTTCTTCTACCAATCTGTCCCTTACATCATCTTCAATATCGCCCCATTCCAATTCTCTTTTATTTAATTTTTTAGAGAATTCATCTATGGATCTATGAAATAATATACCTATATCAGGCATGGTTATCTCTCTTACCACTCTTTCTGAAACATGTAATCCATAGTCTAAAAAGTGAGCAAAAGGACACTTGGAAAATTCTTCCAACCTAGAAACACTATTGATAAGTGTATCTGTATAAATACTAGTAACTAATTCATCTGGTAAAAAATCTTCTTTATTCACATGATATAATCCATTAACAGCTGATCTAACTACATCATGCCACGTGTTATTACTATAATACCAGCTGTAAACATCTTTCCAATAATCAGTTAGACCGATATTATAATATTCTCGTAAGTTGCTTAGCATATTTCTAAACGTAGGTTTTTGAAGATATATATTATCTTCGTCATTTTGAGATTCTATATCAACAACTTCAAAATTTTTGAAGATTTTTTTAATTCTACTTATAAGTATTGACGGTCGCATTGCCTTCCCATCTATATCAGTTCTAGCATAACTGAGATACAATTTATTACTTGGTTTTGTTAATCCTGTATATATCAAGAATTGTTCCTCAAAAACTTTTTTCTTGTTACTTGGCGCAAGTTCAATACCTTTTTCCATTAATTTTTCTTTGTCAGAATCAGATAAAATGTTAGCTTTAACTGATATCTTAGGTATTTTCCCTTCATTGAGCCCTATTATAAATAATGCTTTTATTTCCCTTAATCTAGACCTTTCTAGATCACCCACTACTACTTGATCAAGTCCTGGCGGGACAAGTCCCATCTCGCACTGTTCTAGTCCTGATTCTAGTATAACACTGTATTCACTAAGAGCAATCTCTTCATCGCCTAATATATCTACTATATTGTCTAATAATTCCATTATTATTTTATAGATGGCCTTATACTCTTTTTCTAATAACAACTCATTGTTAAGCCTGAATATCTCACTTAAATCGTATATTTTCTCTTCTACACCTAGGTTCACTATAAGACTGTATAAAGCCTGAGTAATGTCCCTTACTTTTACTTTTTTACCACCTATTTTTTTACCAAATTCTAATAGTGGATTTACTATTTTTTCCCTAGTTACATTTATTCTTTGTAATTGTTCATTAGCATATTCATCATTGTTTTTATTATTTATGTAAGGATAATCAAATACTTGTTCCCATTGTTTTCTACCTTTTATCCCATAAGCCAATACATAATTTTCTATAATATCTATGTCCTTGATAGGTATTCCTGTCAAACTTGTTTTTAGATATCTGAATATAGTTTCATATGTATACCCTTTATCAATAATTGAAATAGCTGCTCTAATAAATTCTACAAATGGATGAGATAGAATATCTTTCTTTTTATCTATGAAAAATGGTATATCATAATCTTTGAAACACCTGGATATAATTTTTTCATATCCATCAAGATCACCCGTTACTACTGCTATCTCTCTATATCTATAATTATTCTCTTTTACTAGATTAATTATATTATTAGATAAATCAACTACTTCTTTTCTTATATTGGGAGATGTACGTATATGAATACCGTTTTTTTCTTCCTTGTATATTTTATATGGATACCTAAAAATATTTCTTTCCAAATGTTCTAATGCTTTATTTTTATATCTATTACATTCATTATCAAGAAGTATCTGATCTAAGACCTTAACTTTGCTCTCTTTCGCTAGATTATTCAATTTGTATATTGTTTTTTTTGTCTCATAAAATAACTCTGACTCATCTGATAAATCATCTATTTTATTTATGTTATCTATTGTAAGAGTAAGATATGTTTCATTACACTTCTTTAATATTTCATTCAATACTTTATATTGTATAGGTGTGAATCCATAAAATCCATCTATCCATATTGTAGATTCTTCTAATAGGTTAGATTTTTTAATTGATTCACTTAATATATCTAATGTATCTTCGTTAGTAATGTATTCATTCTTGATAAACTCTTTGAATCCATCATAAACAATCTGCAAATCATTTATTTTTGTTTTTAACAATGGTTTATTGCTCAATTCTTCTAATGATTTTGTAAGATCTTGTGTTGATATATCATATTGATATAACTCTGTTATAACACTTTTCAATTCCTTTATAAATCCTGGTTTCCCAGAATTTTTATAGAATAATTTAAGTTTATCCTTACCTTCTTCAATAACTTTTCTAATAACCATACCTTTACCGGTATTACCAAGTAAAGTCTTATTAGCACCACCAATTTCATCAAGTATACGATAAGCTAATCTTTGAAAACTTAAAACTTCTATTTGCATGATACCTGATGAAGGATGTAGTTTAACGATATCTTTTTGTGTCTCTAGTGTAAATTGTTCTGGAACTATCATGATAAGGGGTTTATCAATATTTTTCATGGATTCTTTTATAATCTTATCATAGCAATAATATGTTTTTCCTGATCCAGCACATCCTAGTATATATTGTAGCGACATATTAATCCCCCTAACTATCATCATCTATAAGTAAAAATAATTTTTTCATATTAAAAATTCCCAACATTATTATTTTAACAGATTAATTACTATATGTTAAGAAAAAAATGACC